>LUZZ01000015.1 GCA_001603845.1 Syntrophobacterales bacterium Delta_01
ACTGTGCGCCGCCCTGGTCTCCGAAGGATTTTCCGCTCTTCCCTACCACGCGGGGCTGACGGAAGCCGAGCGGGAGCGCAACCAGGACCTGTTCGTCCGGGACGAAGTCCGGATTATCGTTGCCACCATCGCTTTCGGCATGGGCATCAACAAGTCCAACGTCCGCTTTGTGCTGCACCACGACCTGCCGCGAAACATCGAAAGCTATTACCAGGAAATCGGACGGGCCGGCAGGGACGGCATGAAAGCGGAGTGCCTCCTGCTCTTTTCGCCGGGAGACATTTACAAAATAAAGCATTTCATCGACGGAAAAGAAGGCCGGGAAAAACTGGCGGCCCGCCAGCAGGTGAATGCGATGCTCCAGTTTGCCGAATCGGACGTTTGCCGGCGGGTTCCGCTCCTGGGCTACTTCGGGGAAACTTATCCCGGCGGGTGCTGCGGCATGTGCGACAACTGCCTGGCGGGCGAGCGGGAAATGAAGGATTTGACCATCCCCGCACAGAAATTCCTGTCCTGTGTGAAGCGGGCCGGCGAACGGTTCGGCGCCAATCACATCATCGACGTCCTGCGGGGGTCGAAAGCGGCCAAGGTGCTGAAATTCGGACATGAGAAGCTTTCCACTTACGGGATTGGGGTGGAATATTCCGCGAAGCAGTGGCGGCAACTTGCCAGGCAGTTGATTCACAAGAACCTTCTGCTCCAAGACCCGGACGTGGGCAGCTTGAGCCTTACCGAAGAATCCTGGGAGGTATTGAAAAGCCGGCGGAGTTTCCACGGCGTCATGGATCCCGGCGGCGGCGCGGCGGTTAAGGAAGAGCAGGCCGAAACCGCTGACTATGACAGGGAGCTGTTTGAAATACTTCGCAAAATGAGAAAAGAGCTTGCCGATGGGGCGGAGATTCCGCCCTTCGTGATATTTTCGGACCGCACGCTTGCCGAAATGGCAGCCCGTTTTCCGCAATCCCCGGAGGGCATGCTGGCGGTGAACGGCATCGGCGAGGTAAAACTCGATCGATACGGGTCCATATTCCTGGAACTGATCCGGCAGTACTGCGAACCGCGCGGCATCGAGGAAAGAGCGTGCGGCCGGTTGCCGCCGGCAAAGCCTAAAACTCGCGGTCCGATCCGGAGCATACGGCAGGACCTGATAGCCCGTGGTTTCAACTCGGGACGCACGGTGGAAAGCCTGTCGGAAGAGCTCAACATAACTCGGGGGCGGGTCATCCACTACCTGTGGTGCCACCTTCAGGACGGCGGTACGCTCCGGCTCGAAAGCCTGGCGCCTCTTATCACGATCAGCGGCCCTCAGTTGGAAAAAGCGATGCGCGCGTTCGGCGAACTGGGCTGCGAGAGGCTGAAGCCGGTTTTCGAGGCGCTGGACGGGGAGGTCTCCTACGACCAGTTGCGCGTTATCTGCCTCTATCACCTTGCATTGCAAACTCGCGCACCTGCCGGACCTGTTTTGGCGAATGGAGGGGCGCAGCCTCGAAAGATCGTCTGCCTGGCCAATTCCCGCAAGTATTCCGGGCGGTGCGTTGCCGGAAAAGAGTTGCTGGAAGACGGCTTTGGTGGTTGGATAAGGCTGGTGAGCGGTTCGGGGACAGGGGAACTTACCCTGAAAGAGATCACGATGGAAAACGGCAGGGCGCCGGAGCTGTTGGATATCATCGCCCTGTACACCGGAGAGCGGGCCGCGCACCCTTACCAGTCGGAAAACCGGTTTGCCGGCGATACGGTTTGGCTGAAAAACGGGCAAATGGCATCGGATGTGTTGCGGCGGCTGTGTGACGAGCCCGAGAACTTGTGGATAAACGGCTTCAGCAGTGCCGGCGGAATCAACGACCGCATGCCCCTTGACCTGGCCGGGGAAAATGCCGCCTCGTCTCTTCTGCTGGTAGCCGTCGAGCGGTTGTGTGTGGTGGTCGGGGAGGACGCGAGAGGCCTCAAAAGAATCTGGGGCGAGTTTTCCTATCACGGGGTGGACTACCGGCTGGCTGTGACCGACCCGGCGGTCGAGGCCCGGTACCTGCCGATGGAGACGGGGGGATACCCTCTGGAGAATGCCGAAAGCTACCTTACGATAAGTTTGAGCGAACCGCTGAATGGTTTTTGCTACAAGCTGGCGGCGGCACTGATGTCCATTCCCGCCGCGAACTGCGAGTGTTCCAATGGATAAACTGTTTACCATAGGCCATTCCAACCATGAGACCGGCCGGTTTATCGAGCTTCTGGCCATGCACCGCATCACGGTGCTTTGCGACGTGCGTTCGAGCCCGTACAGCCGGCACAATCCCCAGTTCAATCGCGAACTCCTGCAGGGCGCGCTGAAGGCCGGGGGGATTGCCTACGTTTTCCTGGGAAACGAGCTGGGACCGCGCAGCGACGACCCGGCCTGCTATGTGGACGGGAAGGTCCGGTACGCGAGGCTTGCGGCCACCGAGAATTTTCGGCGCGGCCTGGAAAGATTGCGCGCGGGGATGAAAACCTACCGGGTGGCGATCATGTGCGCGGAAAAAGATCCGATCGGCTGCCACCGGATGATCCTGGTGTGCAGGGCGTTGCGCAAAGAACCGGTGGAGATCGAACATATACTGGAAGACGGGAGCCTGGAGCCTCTTCGCCGCTCGGAACAGCGGATGCTGTTGGAACTCAAGCTGCCCCAGCTCCGGCTGTTCGAAGACCCGGAGGGCCTGATCCAGAGAGCTTACGATACCCAGGGCGAGAGAATCGCCTATGTTCGCGACGGCGAGGAAGAGCAGGAATCGCCCGGAGCGCAAAGAGAGGATACATGGCAGCGGTAACGCTTTTTACCATCGGATTCACCAGGAAATCGGCGGAAACTTTTTTCGGGCTGCTCGGTGGGGCGGGCGTCCGAAGGGTCGTCGATGTCCGGCTGAACAACGCGTCCCAGCTCGCCGGGTTTGCAAAACGGGACGACCTCCGGTTTTTTCTAAAGACGATATCCGGCATGGACTACGTACACATGCCCGAATTGGCGCCCACGGAAGAAATGCTGGACCGGTACCGGAAAAAGGGCCTGGACTGGGGCACGTATGAAAAACGTTTTGTAGAGCTTATCTCCGGGCGCAGGATCGAAAATCTGCTGTCCAAAGAGCGGGCCCACCTGGCATGCCTTCTATGCAGCGAGCCGACTCCCGACCGCTGCCACCGCCGCCTGATTGCCGAATACCTGAAGGGCAAATGGAAAGACGTCGAAATCGTCCATCTCACGTGAAACCGCAACCGTTCCGGAGGTTCTCCCCGCTTGCAGCGGCAACGGCCGGCGGGCAATTCCCGATCAGCCGCTCCTGCAACTGCGTTCGTAATAGTAGCTGATAATATCCCGCTTGGCGATCATGGCGATGATCGAATCCGGGTCCTCCTCCTTAACCACCGGGAGTTCGTTGACGTTGAGAACGGCCATTTTGTCCATGGCATCCTGGAGCGATTCGTTCCAAAACACTCGCACCACGGTGGGGGTGGCCACGTCTTTTGCGATAATTACCTGGGCCAGTTCCTCTTCAAACAATACCTCGCGGATATCGTTTATGGACAGGATGCCGGTGAGCTTTCCCCGGTCGTTTACCACGGGGAAATAGGATTCGAGGGAGTCGGTGACGATGCGGATAAGCTCGCCGAAACGCATGGCTTCAGGAATAGTGACAATATGCCGGGGTTGGACGGCTTCCCACACCTGCGCCTTTTCCAGCAGCCCGCGCGCAAATTCCCCCAGGTGGGCCGGGGATGCCAGGCGGGTGACCAACTGCTTTTCATAGAGGCTGGTGTTGCCCAACAGCAGGTACGAGATGGCGGAGACCAGCATCAGGGGCACCAGCAGCGTATAGCTGGCGCACATCTCGCACGACATGATGATGGAGGCCACGGGGACTTTGGCGACCCCGGCGAAAAAGCCTCCGATGCCCACCAGCACGAAAGACTTGGGGTTGATCACCCAGGCCGGAGCCAGGCTGTGGGCCATGAAGCCGAAGGCTCCGCCCAGCATGGCGCCGATGAATACCGACGGTCCGAACACCCCGCCGCTGCCTCCCGAACTGATGGTGCAACTGGTGGCGGCAATCTTCAGGAAAACCAGGGCAAGCATCATGCCCCAGAACATTTTGCCTTCCATGGCCACCTGGATCCAGCCGTAGCCGCCGTCCAGAATGGGCGGTCCCAACAGGGCGATCAACCCGAGCATCAACCCGCCCAGAGCGGGCTTGAAGATTCTCGGGATCTTCAGGGGATGGAAAAACCGGTCCCGAGCGCCGTAAAACGTCTTGATGTACACATAGCCCACCAGGGCGCACAGGCACCCGAAAACGAGATAAGCCAGGAGTTCCCTGGGTTCGAAGTCCACCGGCCCCGGGAAAAACAGGGTGGCCCGCCCGGAATACTGGTCGAACACCGACGAGGCGACGATGGAGGCCACGATGCAGGGCATGATGGCCTCGAATTCGAACTCGGTTTCCCGGTACAGGACCTCCGGCGCGAACAGGGCGGCCCCCAGGGGTGCGTGGAAAATGGCGCCGATGCCTCCCGCGGCCCCGGCCAGGACCAGAATGCGCCGGTCGCGTGCGCTGAGATGCATCAGGGAGGCCAGGATGGAGCCCAGGCCCGCGCCGATCTGGGCAATGGGGCCTTCCTTGCCGGCCGCACCCCCGCTGCCGATGGTTATGGCCGAAGCCAGGACCTTGACGGGAGGAACCCGCTTGCGGATGAGGCCGCCTCCGTGGTGAAACGCTTCGATCATGGCGTCCGTGCCGTGCCCTTCGGCCTCCGGGGCCAGGAGAAAAACCAGGATGCCCGCCACAAGGCCGCCCAGGGTGGGGATGCACAGGTACAGCCACGTACGGGTGGCCGCCAGCGTCGCGATCAGCCGCGGCTCGGCACCCTTGACCGGTTCGATATAGCCGGTTGGAAGCTGGAGCAGGTGATTCAGCGCGAATTTCAGCAGCTCTTCGAAGAAAATGGCGCCCAGCCCGGCCAGAACGCCCACCACGATGCTGAGCAGCGGCCAGCGAACATGGCTCGACCAGCCGTAGCGCTTATCTTCCGCCCGGAAGGACATGGAATCGAGTTTTTTCTTTAGAGCAGGAAACCAGTTCGGAATACGTACCCGCGGGATCTTGCCATCCATCGTTTCGAACACCCTCCGGAAGGATTACCGTATCGTGATGATTGCAACCTGTTCGAGGTCTATACCTTGATCCCTTTATCGTATATCGGTTCGTGGCTGTCAATTTTCGATTCAGGAGTACTCATGCGTAAAATCTCCTGGAAGATATCGGCCGAAGGTATCGATGCCCCATATTATACGGATTATACGGGTCTTCATTCCTGGTACCGGGTCGCGTTAAAGCCAAAGCCCTCGGTTTTAAAAGAGCGGGCGGAGCATCCCGGCTTCCGCATCCCTCGTGCTGCTTCACGGTTCAATTGGTGCGTGCGGACGAATCCCGGAGGCAGAAGGGAAACGCTCCCATTGCCCGGCTATTTCCCATTGGTTCGATTTCGAAAGCAAAATGGCGTCCGCCAACAGCGGGAAAAATAAATTAGGTACCTAATCATTTTTATTGACAGGCTGTTCGCGGTTCAGGTATTACTTAGGCACCTAAGTAATTCCCCCGGAGTGGAGGATTTTCTGGAATGGAAACAACAACCGCAAGCCAATTGTACAACGCATTGTCCCGGCTGGGCCGGCAGATTCACCGGATGGAGCATCGAGCGGTCCATCGGGGTGTGAGGGGATGCTTCAAGATGTACCGGGGGCAGACGCACCTGCTGGCCCTCCTTTCGCAAAAAAACGGGGCGAGCCAGAGGGACCTGGCGGAAGAGATGGACGTGCGCCCGTCTTCGATGACGGAGATGCTCCTGAGAATGGAAGCCGCCGGCCTGATCACCCGCAAACAGGATGAAAGCGATCAGCGCATCATGCGGATTTTTTTGACCGAAGCGGGGGAGGAGGCGGTCAGGCAGTCCAGCGGCGCCGCCATCGATCTGGCCGCCGCCCTGTTCGATTGCCTGACGGCGGAAGAACAGGCGCAGATGCTCGCGCTCACCGAGAAATTAAACGCAAATCTGGGGGTGCTGGATCGGCCCTGGATGCCCGGAGGGCGTCATCACGGGTTTCACCATGGGCATGTCTGGCACCACCTGCGCCGTTTTCCCAATCCGTTCGGTCCCCGTGGAAACGACGGTCGGGCGCAGGATGATCTCTGATATTTCCTTTTCACGTTGTTGCACTTTGCACTCAAGTTGGAGAACTTGGATATGAGTTACGAAATCAGCGCTGCATGCAAGCAGTGCGGAATGTGCCAGAAAATCTGCCCGGCCGGTGCAATCGTCAAACAGGATGGGCGGTATGTAATTGAGCAGGAAAAATGTGAATCCTGCGGCGCCTGTGCCGCCGAATGCCCGAATGGAGCGATCGTATTCTCCGGGGAAACGGCAAATGTGGAACCCGGATACGCAGCCGCGAAGCCGCAGCCGCACGACAGGTACCAGGGGAGACGTTTTTATCCTCCCGAACCGACACATCGGTGGCGGTTTATGGAATGGATCGCAACCCTGATGCCGGGAAGAGGCGCCGGGGGAAGAGGATGCGGAGGGAGAGGGAGAGGGAAAGGGAGAGGCGGATTCGGAATCCCGGAGGGAAGAGGATTCGGAAGGCACGCAAACCGGAGGCCACGGTTCCGGACCGGACTGCATTCAAGATGATGTCGAAGTGATGTACCAAGGAGCTGGGAGCTGGGCCCCCGTCGTTGCTTTGCGGCGCGATTTGGATGCCGCCGAGACCAGGAGGTCAGACTAACCATGACGCCCTGCAAAGAAAATGAGGCGCTTTCCGCAAGCCTCGCCGATTATCTCGAAGCGATCTTTCAGCTCGAACGGTCCAACCGGGTCGCCAGGGCGAAGGATATCGCCGGCCGGTTGAATGTCCGGAAGGCATCGGTCACCGGGGCCTTGAAAACGCTGGCCGGCCGGGGCCTCATTAATTACAGCCCCTACAGCTATGTCACTTTGACGCCCGCGGGCCGCAACATCGCGCGGGAGGTGGTCCGCCGGTACGGGATTATCAAAGATTTTTTTACGGATATTCTTCATTTGGACCCGGAAGAGGCCGAGGCGAATGCCCGCCGGGTCGAACATGCCATCGATCCTTCGGCCGTCGATAAGCTGGTGAGCTTTCTGGAATTCGTAAAAGTCTGCCCCCGCACCGACATGAGGTGGTTCGATGCATTCGGCCGCTTTTGCCTGCACGAACCCCGCACGTCGGACTGCAGAACGTGCGTGGAGACCTGCATACCGGGGCATGAAAGCTCTTGTACCGAAGACGTGGGCATGAAAGAGGAAAAAGCACACCTGCCGGCGTGATGCTTCAGGATTGTGGGATCGAAACAAAGCCTTGAGAGCCGGGGGCATGTCTTTGCATTCAAGCCGGTATTTCTAAGAGAGCGGGGGAAATGCTTTCCCCGCACCTCCCATTGAGCCGCGCGGCGGCGTGTGAGGGATGCGGGCTTATTGTAGGCCACTCCTGATATTTTCCCGTGATTGACATCCTCTCCTGCCATAAGTATCGTTTTCATTCGTCCACAAACGCTTCCAGATCGAACGTGAATGGTTCGTCTCATCGAACGGGGGATTTGCTTCGTTTGGTTCCACGGGCCGCCGGGGCTCTCCGCCGCCGGTACCGGCTCCATGACGTCACGGGGAAAGAACAGGGGGAATCCGTTGAATTTACGATACATGCTTTCCTTTGTGCGAATTCTTAAAACGCCCGGTCTTTTTCCCATCATGAAAGACTGGCAGACGTTGGTGCGACTGCATTTCATCCTTGCCGCCCATGAGTCGGGTTTATTGAAAGCGCTGGCCGTTCCCTGTGAAAGGCAGGAACTGGTTAAAAAGCTTGAGGTAAAGCGCCCCGATCTCCTGGAAGCGCTCCTGGATGTGGGACTCGCCGCCAAGGAGCTGGGGATAAAGGACCGGCGGCTGTTCATCAAGGGGAAGAGGTCCAAAACAATCACGAACGCCGGGGGCGATATGCTCGCCGCCATGATCCAGGCCAGTCTCACCTATTACAACGACGCCTATCGCAATGCCGCCCATCGCCTGCAGGGGGGCGAACTGGGGGACGATCTCCAGAAAATGGGCGATTTGGTCGCCCGGTTTTCAAAAATCGGAGAACCGATCATCAGGGATTTTCTCGCGGGGATCGTTGCCGGCAAAACTCCCATGCGGATACTGGATGTCGGGTGCGGCTCCGGGGCTCTGCTCCGCAGTGCGCACGCTGCCAATCCGAATGCGACGGGGGTGGGCGTGGATATTGATGAAGCGGCTGTCCGGCAGGCAAGAAACAACATCATGGAATGGGGGCTTGCGGATCGGTTCCGGATTGTTCATGGGGATGTCGGCCACCCGAATGAAGAGATCGCGGGGCCGTTCGACCTCATCAGCCTGATGAATCTCCTTTACTATTTCAACGAGGAAGATCGCGTCGGATTGATTCAACATCTGAGCGCCATGCTCTCGCGCCGGGGCGTGTTGGCCGTGGCGATGAATTGCCACAGCAAAGGCACGGATATCGGAGCCGCAAATCTGAATATGGTCAACTGCTCCCTGAAAGGGCTGACGCGGCTTCCGTCCCTGGATGAAATCACCTCGTTATTGAAGCGGTGCGGGTTCGGCCGAATGGACATTCATCACTTCATGCCCGGCAGCACATTTTACGGGATCGTTGCCATGAGACAGTGAGGTACCCGCCCGAGTGCGGAGCCCTGAACGGTTGCGGGCGCGGGGAAGACGGTCAGGAGACGGCCGGCGATTCGCTTTTCGGCGCAGCGGGAATGGTCGGCTTCCCACTTCGCAGCAGGATGGTGGGAATTACCGCCAAAGCAAAAATTCCCGCCGCCAGCAGGAAGGCGTCGTCGAACGAGGCCACCATCGCCTTTTGTTTGACCATCGCGTGGATGGCGGCCATGCCGTTGTGAGAGGCGCGGAGCCGGGAACTCCGTGCCGGGCGGACCATGTTCGCAAGGGTTCCGGCAGGGTGTTTACGGCATAGGAGACCATGCCCTGGGCCTTCGAAAAAATCGACTGGTGTTGAATCCGGTTGTGTTCCAGCACCGTGCCCAGCAGTGCTACCCCGAAGGCCCCGCCTACCTGCCTTGAAACGTTCATCAAACCGGAGCCGATGGCTACTTTTTCCTGGGGAAGGCTTTTGAGGGCCGAGTTCATGATGGGCGGGAAAAGGAAACCGATTCCAAATCCCCGCATGATCAGCATACCTATCCCCTCGGCGGCGGAAGTCCCCGTATCGAGAAAGGAAAGCCAAAAAAGGGAGAGTACCGAAAAAAACACGCCGAGCCCGATCGGGATCCTGGCGTCGATGCGGTCGGTCAGGCGGCCGGACAGCGGCAGCACTATCGAAACCACCAGGGCCATGGGGACCATCAGGAGCCCGGTTTCCAGGGGGCTGTAGTTGAGTATTGTTTCGAAAAAGAGAGGGATCAGGAAAGTGGCCCCGAAAAGCCCGATTCCCTGAATGACGAACACAATGGTTGACATTGCATATGAAAAATTCTTGTAAACCCGAAGATCGATAAAGGGATTCGAGGCATTGAGTTCAATCCGAAGAAAAACGGCAAGGGAAACCAGGGCCAGGCCGAGTAATCCGAGAATATAGGGCGAGGTCCACCCTTCCTGGCGTCCCTGGCTGAGCGCCATGAGGAAAGAGCCCATGGCGACCGCCATGGTCACAAACCCGCAAACGTCGAAATGCATATCCTTGCGGGTTGTGCTTTTGGGCAGAATCCACGCGGCCAGAACAATCGCTGCGAGTCCCACGGGGGTGTTGATCAGAAAAATCAGGTGCCAGGAAAACTTCTCGGTGAGATATCCTCCCAGGGTGGGGCCGATGACCGGGCCGAATGTCGCTCCAATTCCGTAAATCCCCATGGCCATTCCTCGTTGTTCTACCGGAAAAGCCTCGAAGATAATCGCCATGGCGATGGGCATGAGTAACCCGGCTCCGGTGCCCTGCAGGACCCGGAACAGGATGAGCGCGTCTTCGTTCCACGCGGTGCCGCAAAGGGCGGAAGCCGCGGTGAAAATGGCAAGGCTTACGAGGAAAAGACGCCGATTGCCGATGCGATGGCTGAGCCATCCCACCGAAGGCATCATGATGGCCATGGTGAGCAGGTAGGCGGTGATTATCCACTGGATCTTGTTGATATTTACACCGAAACTGTCCATGATCCGGGGAAGCGCGATGTTCACCACCGTGGCGTCCAGCACCACCATGAAGGACCCGCACATCACGACGACGGTGATCAGCCAGCGCAATGCGGGGCTTGCAGGCGATTTGGAAAGCGTAGCCATGCCTTCTTTCTCTGTCGGCAAACTCACCCGGGTCTGGAGCCATGCTCGGCCGGACAACGCGGAGGAATATAGAAAACTTCCGGATAAACAGGTGGATTGAGATGAGAGGGGGTTCCCACCAGGAGGAATATGTGAATCCAGCGAACAGATCCACAATATAACCCAAGTATTTTCAAAAAGCTTCAGCCACACAAAAAAATGAATGGGTACAAGGTGTTGTCCGGCGGAAACTGCACGTAAATCAACCGGGACTTCCGGGCCGGAGGCTTTTTAGGCTGGTGGATGATGTGAAATATTATGCGGTGAACGGCCGGCTCGATGGATCGGATATGAGATGCTCGCGCCAGCTTTGAATGGCGTTCTGTAAGTGTTTGCGGTGTTCCTTGAGCCCTCCCAGTCCTTTTCTGCCGAAGTGGAAATTCACTTCGACAAATACCGGCTCCCCATCGTCCGGAAACATGAGGTCGAAGCCGGCGATGTCGATTCCGGCACGGCGGCAAAACGCACGGACCGCGGAAACGCCCTTGCGCTGCAACTCCGGCCACCCCTCATGATCGAGCTTCCCGCCCCGGCACACGTTGTTGTAAAACTGCCCGCCGCCGACACGAAAATAACTCACGGCCCGGTCTCCATAGACCACCACGCGAAGGTCTTTCCCGCCGTGTTCCACCCACTTTTGAATGAGGAGGGGCTTGTCTCCGGGCAGATTCCGTAGGTGCACGGGAACGTCTTCCCGGCCATGGATCGGGAAGACGGTTTCGCCGCCACCGCCAAGGTCTCCCTTGAGCACCATGGGATATCCCCAGGGAGGACCGTGTTCGTCCAGGTAGGTCTCCAGGTCGAGTGGAGTCTCGAAGACAAGGCTTTCCGGGTGCCGAACGCCCATTGCATGAAAGAGATGGACCTGCCTGGTCTTGCCCTGGAAATGGAACCGGGCCTCCAGGCGCGGGAACCAGTGTTTTGCATGCTGCGTGATGCTTCGGTAGGTCCATGGAGAGACGTACGAAGGCAGCAATACGCCGGTCGCCGCCCTCAAAACGTCTATGATTCCCGGGTCCTCGATCCTGATGAACGGGGGAAGATTTTCCTCCATCCTGATTTCGGGCCGGAATGAGACAAAATACGTGAAGTCGGGCACAACCATTCCTTTTCAAGTAGATAAAAACCGCTTAAATACCTTTGAAGTGTTCTCAGGGTACCATTTTGGAGGTTGCGAACTCAACAAATAAGGATCATTTGTGTTCTGCGGGCGTGCCTGATTAGGATTTTCATCTTTGGCAAGATAACTTGAGCGCCCGGAAAGGATGGATCTGCCATCCTTATTATTGACATCCAGTTGTTCTAAAACTATTGTCATTTGAATTAAGAACTGGAACCAATGTAGGGTGGGCACGGCTTTGTCGTGCCCACCGAAGATATCTATCTTATTAAGAACGGTGGGCACTAAAAACCGTGCCCACCCTACACGGCTTGGGAGGTTGTGAATTCAACAAATAAGGATCATTTGTGTTCTGCGGGCATGTCTGATTAGAATTTTCACCTTTGGCAAGTTCTATTGCAAATGACAAAGAGGGCAATTCAGGGTTGACACCAGTATTCTACAATATATACTGGCTTCTGCCGCATATTCTAAATAGTGGCTTTCGGCTCTGTTTCAGGCAATAGCGCACTGGAAAGAAACCGAAGCGAAATCCATAATAGGACAGAGGAATAGTGAACGGAAACTGCCCTCAATTGGTGAGCGAGGTGTTGCAGGCCATATCGAATGGCACCATTTTGGAACACCTCAATAACAACGTGGAGCTTAAATCCTCATGGAAACAAGAGCATGGACACAAGGTAAGTGCTTTTGCAAACAAGCTTGGCGTGGATCGCGCGTGGATAGTCTTAGGCATAAGTGACGACGGCATTCCCTTAGGGTGCGACCAGAAATGGGCCAAACAAACTGAGGAAATAGTTTCGCAACGGTTCAACGAGAAACTCGATCCATTCCAATCGTGCCGCTTCATCCACACCTGCGAACTGAATGGATCGACTTTTGTCATTCTAGTGTAGCATCCCGTAAGTTCATCCATATTATGCGACCAACGGCTTCCCCGAGTAGG
>LUZZ01000214.1 GCA_001603845.1 Syntrophobacterales bacterium Delta_01
GATCTAAGCACTGCGTTCAGGAAACCCTCACCCTCTGGGGATGGGTGTAGATGGTGAGGCTTTTTTCGCGCAAAAACCCGATCAGCGTCAGGTTCAAATCGAAGGCCATTTCCACCCCGCCTTCCGTCGCGGCGGACATTCCGGCAAGTATTTCGATGTTCAGCCGGCTCGCCTTGCGCACGATGTCCGCGTTGAGGCGCGACGAAATCAGGAGCAGGTAGCCTTCCTCCTGCTTTCCCAGGCGCAGGAGCGCCCCGGCGGCCTTGTCCAGGGCGTTGAAGCGCCCGACGTCTTCGGCAAGGCAGAGCATGTTTGCGGATTTGTCAAAAATGGCGCAGGCATGCGTGCTTCCGGTCAGCGAGAACAGTCGCTGCCCGGCTTCCAACGCCCGCCTGGAAGCGAAAATATTGTCGATGCTGCACGATGTGGCGGCGACGGCGGCCCGGATCCTGGCCGCACCGTTTCCACCCCTTCATCTGTATTTGCGCAGCTCGATTCGGGTTTGCGATACGCCGCAGGCGGTCTGAAAATTATCCACCGAATCGATCTCGTCGAAGCTGCCGATGATCCCCTCCGTGAAGCAAAAACCCGCCGCCAGGTGGATATCATCGCCGGGAGAGCGCATGGTCGCCCCGCGCAAATGCCCGTCCACAAGGATTTCGAGCCGGTCTTCCAGGGCCAGCGGGTATTCCACGGCACGCAGCCGGTTGTCCCGGAAGGCGGTGCAGCACCGGTTCGGCATGGCGAACCCGTAAACCGCACCGTCCGCGGATTCCATCTCTTTCGGAGACACGCAACTCAATCGCTCACACCTCCCTCGAAAGGTTTAACCCTCCACTCGAAAGCCTCGCCGGCCTTTTCCAGGGCCGCGTCCTCGATTTCGTGAAACCAGGCCATGAATTTTTCGGTGAGAAGACGCCCGTAGTCCGTAAGGTCGTAGCCCTTGCGTTTGTTGGCGTTGCGAACGATCAGGGGAGCGCCCAGGATTTCTTCCGTTTTCCGGATCTTTCCCCAGGCGGCCCGGTAGGACATGCCGAGGTCCGCGGCGGCTTCCTTGAGCGAACCGTACTGCCCGACCTTCATCAGGAGCATCGCCCTGCCGATTCCGAACACCACCCCTTCGTCGGTTTCCAGCCAGAGGTGAAGTCTTACCGTGGGGCGCTTCCGGGGCGTCGTTCGCATCATGTCGCAATGCTCTCCATCCGGGAAAACCGGGGCAGCCCGCACCGGGACGGACGGCGGGTCCCGTTCCCTTTAAAGAAGCCGCATGTAGACCTTCCGGCTGAACCGGTGAATGACGGTGGTGCCCGCGCCGTGCCGCACCGCTCTCGCCGCCCCTTCCAGGTCGACCGGGAGCGTGCCCGCCAGCATGTGAACCGGCAGGCCGCGGAAAGCCTCGGCCACCATGGGAGTGCTCGGTCCCAGCATGACCGTTTTCACGCCGCCTCCGACGCAGGCCAGCAAATCTTCGGTGCTGTGGTTGAGAATAGAGGTCGAGGTGAGCAGCAGTACGTCGGCCCACCCGTCGAGTTTTTCGCGGAAGCCGGCCGGGTCCCCGATGCCCCGCGAATTGTCGAGCACTTCCACCAGTGCTCCGCGCTCTTCGAAATCCTTCATCATGGGCTTGAAAAGTCCCACCATGGCCACCCGGGTGCCCCGTCCGATCTCAAAACAATCCATCAGGATGCTGTTTTTGGGGTCTTCCGGACAGCGCGACGCGTCGTGGTAGTTCAGGGCGTTTACCAGCGCCAGCCCCATGCTGCGGCGCACGGGTTCCGGGCTCCTGATTTCGGCCAGAAGTTCGCTCGCCGGCCCGCCCTCGTAGTCCCGGTACCGGTGGCTGAGCGAACAGCAGTGCCCGCCGGCCGTGTTGGTGAACGCCAGCCCCATGCCCCCGTCGTCGGTGGTAACGGCGGTGTAGCTCAGGCCGAGGACCAGGCCGGTCACCTTCACCCGGCAAGCCCTCTCCTCGAAATGGTCGTAAAGCCTGTCG
The DNA here is from genome assembly GCA_001603845.1 of Syntrophobacterales bacterium Delta_01. Lineage (GTDB taxonomy): Bacteria > Desulfobacterota > Syntrophobacteria > Syntrophobacterales > Syntrophobacteraceae > SbD1. Next base: position 1,994 of record LUZZ01000214.1, read on the forward strand.
ATCAACTGCACAGTTCCCCCTCCGTTTTCCGTTCCCGTCAGCCTCCGAACGGGCACTTGGGAAACGTGCACGTCTTGCACCCCAGGCAAAGACCGCCGTGGGCCATTTTCGCCAGGTCCTCGCGCCCGATCTTCCGGCCCGCCAGGACGCGCGGAAGCAGCAGGTCGAAGCCCGTCGTCTTGAAAAACAGGGCGCAGGCGGGCACTCCCATGACGTCCGCCTCCCCGATCCGGGCCACCAGCAGCATCGCCCCGGGGACTATGGGGGTGCCGTAGAGCATATCGGTCGCGCCGGCATCGATGATCCCCTGCCTGGTGACGTCGTCGGGGTCCACGGAAAGGCCGGCGGTGGTGATCAGGAGATCGGCTCCCGCTTCGAGCAGCCGCCCGATGCCGTCGCGGATGGCCTGCCGGTCGTCGGGGGCGATGATGGAGCCCACCACCTCGCACCCGTATTTTTTTACCTTGGCCGTAATGATGGGAGCGAACTTATCTTCGATAAGCCCCCGGAACACCTCGTTTCCGGTGACCAGGATTCCCACCCGCGCCCGGCGGAGGGAGTGCACTTCGAAGATGGGCCGCCCGCCTAGCCCGGCCAGCGCCCGTGAAAGCTCCGAACGGTGGAGAAACAGCGGAATGGCACGGGTGGCCGCCACCGGCCTTCCCGCCTGCACCACCGAACAGTTCTTCCTGCTGGCGCACATCACGCCGGGAATCGCGTTGAACCGTTCGAGCCGCTCCACGTCCACCACCAAAAGCCCGTCCCGTCCGGCCAGGATGTTGATCTTGCCCTCGGACGGCGGCTGCTCGAACACGGTCCCATCCCCGGCCATGGCCTTGGCGAACGCCACCGCCACATCGTTTTCATGGATCCATTCGTCCGTGCACCGGTTCTTTTCGAGCACGTAGACATGCTCGCGCCCCATGAGCTGAAGCGAACACAGGTCTCCCGCCTGGAGCTTGCGGCCGTGTTTCATGAACGGCCCCTTGGATTCGCCCGGCAGCACGCGCGTCATGTCGTGCAGCGCGCTCTGCCCCACCGCCTCTTCCAGCGGGACGGCCTCCAGCACGGGCCCCGCCGGGTGTGCGTCGCTTTCGGACAGCAGATCGGACACGTAGGGCGATTCCCCCTGGCACGCCCGGCAGGTGGCCCCGTCCCGCTGCGGATACGGTTCCCCGCACAGGATGCACGTGGCGATGGCCCCCCGTTTCTTCTTTCCCAGAAACCGGGGCTGGATCCGCACGGGCTGAATCCCCAAAACGCTCCGGCCGGCTTCGGCCATCTGAGCCAGCAGCAGGCCCTTATCCTGCTCCTTTTTGGGCTTCAGCTTGTACAGCCATTCCTTGATCAGAGGCCACGCTTCGAGCTTTTTGGCATCCACGAACACCCGCACCCCTTCGCCCTCGAACTTGTCGAAGGCGCTCAGAGCAAACCGGCCGAGGTTCAAAACCTTGAGCCACCCGTTGCCCGTGGTGCAGGGTGTGAGCAACTGCACGGCGTCGGGCAGGCAGGCCTGGGTTTCGCAAATGAAGTCCAGAAGCAGGTCCCTGGGCATTTCACTCACGGCGTAATCGACCATGAACCCGCCGAGGACCAGCCCCGGGGCCGTGCTGCCGTGAAACGATTCAATTATTGTGAGGTATTTCTCAAACGTATAGGCGCCGATCATCGGCATTAGAGCGCTCCTGACACTAAAAAACTGGCTGTCCGCGGTGACAAAATACTGAGGGATAGTGAACCGAAGCTGCTGGGGGAGACAGCATTGTATCTTTTTTGATATATCGCGGTCAGTATAAAATATTTCCCGTTTATGTCAAGGTAATTGCGGAAAAGATGCACAGTATGGATAACCGTGCGGCGCGTTCCTCCCGGATTCCCGCCGGAAGGGACAGCCCGCCGGGCGGCGGCCCTACAACCACGCCGCCGGGCTCTTTGTATAATTATCTATAGTAC
>LUZZ01000215.1 GCA_001603845.1 Syntrophobacterales bacterium Delta_01
TTAAGAGATCGAGGCGGGCGGAGACGCCCCGGATTTCGCCCGCCCCTGAAGATTGGAAGGATTTATGGATTCCATCACTCCCAAGGGCTTGGCCATCAAGTCCAAGATCTGGATAGAAGACGAAAACGAGCAGGTGGTTTTCGGGGCCGGCAGGCTTTACATCCTGGAAGCCGTATCCCGCAACGGGTCGATCCATGCCGCCGCCCAGGAGCTCAAGATGAGCTACCGCGCGGTGTGGGGCAAGATCCGGGCCACGGAAAAACGGCTCGGCCAACCGCTTCTCAGCCGCCAGACCGGGGGCTCCCAGGGGGGCGGCTCCCAGCTCACCCCCTTCGCTCACGAACTGGCGGAGCGGTTCACAAAACTCCAGTTGGTGATCAGGAATTCGGCCGACGAACTGTTCCGGGACATGTTTGCGCCCGCGTTTCAGAGCGATTAGGGGACGGGAGATTCTTTCGTTATATCTTTCTTGACATATCGCCTTTTTGGGTGTATTGAGGGATCGTCAGTTTCATTCTTCCCTATTTGCCGGGCTCCCAGGCCCGGTTTTTTTATGCCGCGGGCACGTTCCCGGCTTTGCTGCCGGTCCCCGGGCTCCGGAAACCGGCAGGTCCTTCCTCGTGCCGTAACCTCTTATGCCTTCCGGCTACATCTTCTTGCCGGCATCCGGGAAAAAGAGCGGCTGGCCGAACTTCGCCTTCCCGAATTCTCCGATGACCTTCTGGGTCTCGGGAGCCACCATGAACTCGACGAACGCCTTGGCGGCGGGAGCGTTCACCTTGGAAAATTTTTTCGAATTCACTTCCATGACGTGGTAGATGTTCAGCAGGTCGGGATCGCCTTCCGAGAGTATATCCAGGTGGATATTTTTCTTCTGGGCCAGGTACGTCGCCCGGTCGGTCAGCGTGTATCCCTGCTTGTCCGATGCGAGCAGCAGCGTGGCGCCCATGCCCTGGCCGCTTTCCTGGTACCAGTGGCCCTCGGGTTTGATGCCGACTTTTTTCCAGATGGCGAGTTCCTTCTTGTTGGTGCCGGAATCGTCGCCGCGCGAGATGAAAATGGCCTTTTTGCCGGCGATGGCCTTGAACGCCTCGTTGGATGTCTTGCCCTTGATCTTCGCCGGGTCGCTGGGCGGACCGACGATCACGAAATCATTGTGCATAACCAGTTTGTAGTTGGTGACCACCCCGGAATCCACCAGTTTCTTCTCGGCGCTCTGGGCGTGGGTCAGCAAGGCATCCGCTTCGCCCTTTTCGCCCATGGCCAGCGCCTGTCCGGTACCCACCGGGATCGTTTTCACGCGGTAGCCGGTCTTTTTCTCGAACATGGGGACCAGCACGTCCAGCAGGCCGGAATCGACCGTCGACGTGGTGGTGGCCAATATGAGATCCCCTTTCTTGCCGTCCTGTGCCTGGACCGTTCCGGTGAAAACCGATGCTGAAAAAACGAGGGCAAACACCAGTACAAACGAAATTGCGTGTTTTTTCATTGGGGCTCCTCCATTTTTGTCGGCAATAGTGTGGCGGGAAGCCGGATAGAAACCGGTTCAACGAATATAGTGGAGCGGATGCGGTATGTCAAATTTGAGCCGGACCGAGCCGATGCGATTGCGCTCCCACTTCATATTCCCCTGCGAATGCCCTTCGAAACGGCGATTTTACTACACAAAAATCAGCGTCGATGATAGAAGAATGGCTATTATGATAGTGGTTATGCTTCCCCCCTACTCTTTTTAAACTCGGCACACGGAGGTAGAGGAATGCTGGTAAAGAACTGGATGAGCGAAAAAGTGGTGACTATCCAAGAAGACGACACCATGCAGCAGGCCATGCGCCTGATGAAAGAAAACCAGGTCAGGATGCTGCCCGTGATGAACAACGACCAACTGGTCGGGATCGTCTCCGATACGGACCTCAAGCGTGCTTCGGCCTCCGATGCCACTACCCTCGACGTGCATGAGTTGCTCTACCTGATCTCTAAGATCAAAGTAGGCGAAATCATGACCAGAAACGCCATCACCATCCCCGAAGACTACACGGTCGAGGAAGCGGCCCAGATAATGATGGAACACAACATTTCCGGCGTCCCCGTGCTGGACTGCGACGGCAAGATCGTGGGCGTGATCACCCGGCACGATGTGTTCAAGATTCTCATCAACCTCAGCGGGCTCGGCAAGAAGGGTATTCAACTCGCTTTCATGATCGAAGACCGGTCGGGTTCCATCAAGGAAATCACCGACGTGATCCGCAGCTACGACGGCCGCCTCGCCAGCATCCTCAGCAGCTACGAGTATGCCCCTCCGGGCAAGCGCATTGTCTACATCCGCCTCTATGACGTGGAACGCTCCCGCCTGCACGACCTGGTGCACGACCTGCGGGAAAAGGGCACGCTCATCTACATGGTGGACCATCGCGACAACAAGCGGCACATATACATGGAAACCAAGGCATAATACCGGTTTGCATTCGGGCTGATGTTTCCGGAAGAGCGGGGGAAGTTTCCCCCGCCCCTTTCGGCGTGCGGCTTTGCGGCGGGGGTTTCGTTCTGCCGCAAAGCCGAAAAGTCGAGCCGCGAGGCGGCGCGGGGTGGAGGGACCGCGGGAGCGCAGCTCCCCACGCTTTTCAGGCACCCCTTTGATACGGAGTTGCGTTCAAGCTCCCCGGCCGCCACATCCTCGGACGCGGTTTGAACGAAATCCAATACCAGGTAATTCCCGGGGCTGAATTTTCGCCGTTCCCTCCTCTCAATCCTATGACGTGGCTGCCGAATAGAACGGGTATCGATCTTTCCAGCCCGTGAGAAAGACCCTTTGTTCGTTGCTCAGTTCGTTTAAAACCTCGCTGATTCTTTTTACGGGCTCGCCCAGGGCTTTGGCTATTTCGGGAGGACTTAGAGGTGCTTCACTGACAGTCCCCAATATCCTGGAGGCCAGGTATTCCTCCTCAAGCACCTCTGAAAAAAGCTCCTCCAATACTCCCTCGGAATACCTGATATCGGGAAACTCTATTTCCGACGGCCTTCTCAGCCCCACCCCGAGCACCCATCTGACCCGCGGCCTGAGCAAGGTGGCGTTCATCGCCAGCAATTTTTCCCTCTGCTGCCGGGTCCTCTCGATAGGTCCCAGTTGATCGGCCTCGTCCAGGAACGATTCCACCATTTGCACGAACACTTCCGGTTCATTGACGTCCACGTAGCCGAGGGAAATGCGCCGCCGGTCCAGGCCCGACAAGCTCAAGAGCTTTTCCAGGAACAGCATGCGAAACCATGTGTGGTCGATCCCGTAACCGTAATGGCAGGAAGCGGCAGGGGTGCACCCGGCGAGCAGGATGTAATTGGCGCCGTTGAGAAAGGCCATCGACAGTGCAGCGGGATCAATGCTTCCAAGGCACCGGACCGTCACCATGAAAAGACGGCTCGGATACCTGAGGACCTTTACGGACACCATTTCCGCCGCCCCCTGCCCTCCCCAGTTGCAGGCAAAGCCGAGCACATCTCTTTCCCTCATTTCCGAGAGCACGGCCTTTATCCGCGCTTCGAACTGCTGGGAGCTGTTGTTGAGTACCGTCATCGCCTGGTAAGGGCAGGCCGCCGCACAACTGCCGCCCCCATCGCAGGACTGAAAATCCACTTTCCGCGGCATGGGGCCCTCTCCGGGGAAGATGTGCTCGACTGCGTCGCATGTGCACACTTCGTTGCACAGCCCACATCCCTCGCAAAGATCCTGGTCCACGGCCACCACGGTGAGATTTGCCAGGCCTTTTTCCAGGGCTTTTCCTCTCAAATCCAATACCCTTCGAGCCGCGGCCTTGCCCTGGAAAAGCGCACCGTCCAGGCTGCACGGGTGCTCGCCCGAACCTGCCACGATGACTCGTTCGGCCGGCATTTGCTCCGGTTTCACTTTCAAATGCAGACTCTTCAGGCCCTCTCCAGCCTCAAAGACCGGCAGAAACCGGACCACCTCGTGGGAATCCATGGCCAGCGGGCCGGGGTTGGCCGAAACCACGAGGACGTCCCACTTGATTTCGTTTTTCATCCGGTTCCGAGGGCTTATGAAAGTCAAATGATCGTTCCAGACGGTGGGGTGGAACGCGGGGTCGTAAGGACGGAATCCGATTTTTCCCCTTCGCGCCTCCACCAGGTCGGTCCCCGTCAGGGGCAGCCGGATATCGGCCGGATACAGGATCGTCGAGGTCGTCCGCGGATGATGGAGCGCCAGGTACCGGCTGTTGTTCCAGGCCGATACGATAGCCAGTTCCTTGAGCTTCAGCTCATCGGGACCATCGATCCAGAACACTACGCTTCCGGCAATGCTTCCGCCTCGGCCAAGCAGTTCCTCAAATTCCACCTGGTCCATAAGACGCCCCACCGGGTTCGCATCCCTCAACTGCCTCGACACGTATTCCCGGTCGAGCGAAAGAATGAGGGCCGAGCAGCCGATTTCACGCACGGCGCCCTCCGGCTGTTTGAGCCCCAGCCTGAAATCGCCCACATGGCCGCCCAGGTATTCCACGGGAGCCTCGGCGACAAGGCGCACCAGGGGACTGGAAAAAGTCTGCTCCAGGATGGACCTCAGGTGATCGAAGCCGATGCGCGCTCCGGGATATTTCCAGGGAAGCTCCCGCAGTACTTCGTCGGCATTGCGGTATTTTGTAACGATAACGCTTTCCATCTCGTGTCGCGCCAGTTCCAGCGCAGCCTCGAAACCGGCGATGCCTCCGCCAAGGATCACGGCGGGACCCTCGAAAGGAGCGCGCAGCGGGGCAACGGGGTTCAGAAGCTCAAGGCTTGCCGCCCCCCCGGCAAGGAGTGCCGACGCTTTGCGCGTCAACTCGTCCGGCGATCCATCGTGGACCAGTGCGACGTGGTCCTTCAAATTGACCACTTCGACCTGGGATTCCAGAAATCCGAATTTTTCCAGGGCGCCCGTGAACTTTTTTTTAACAATCCGGTCGGAACAGGCTCCTACCAGGATCCTGTTCAATCCCCGGTCTTCGACGGTTGAGACCAGTTGGCTCAAGCCGGGACGGAGGCAATAATGAGAATGGCACTGGACCGCAGCCACCCCGCCAAGCCCCTGCAGCCGACCTTCCAATGCGGCCAGGTCCAGCCGTTCGCTGATTATTTTGCCGCAGCCGCAAAGAAAAACCCCGGTTTTCACACCATTTTTCATGGCCGCCTCCTTCCCGCGGACCCGGTAGATTCAGCGGTGACCATGGGCATGGCTCGCACCTTTTCGAAAATCCGATCCATGGCCCCGGTTGGACAGAGGTACAGGCAATTCCCGCACTCGACGCATTCCGCGGTTTGCATGTCAAAGGGTGTGGTTATGTGCTTTTTCACCCCACGGTTGCCGAAGGCAATTGCCGATGCGCCCGTCAGTTCCTCGCACCCGCGGACACACAAGCCGCACAGCATGCAGGTGTTCTGGAAATCGTTGCTCCTGAAATTCGACGGCTCTATCCCATAGCTCCGGGCGAGAGCGCGGAGGCTGTCCGACCCCGGGTGTTCGTCAACCAGCAACTGCAATATCCAGCGCCTGACGTTCCTGACCCGCTCGCTTTCCGTATCGACCTCCATGCCCGGACGGATCGGATAAAGGCATGAGGCGACGATGCGGCGCCGCCTTCCGTCGTTCACCTCCACCATGCACAGCCGACAGGCTCCGGAGGGCTCGACTGCACCGTGAAAACAAAGGGTCGGGATATCGATCCCCGAGATCCGGGCCGCTTCCAGTATGGTCCACCCGTCTTCCCCCTGGACTTCTTTTCCGTTCATTCGGAAGGTGATCATCTCTTTCCCTCCTAAAGCACCTCTACGGCGCCGAACTTGCAAACCTCGGCGCAGGCACCGCACTTGATACACAGGGACGCGTCTATTGCGTGGGGCTTTTTCTTTTCCCCCGACACCGCGCCCACCGGGCATTGTTTGGTGCAAAGCATGCAGCCGTTGCACAGTTCCGGGTTGATCGAGAAGCTTATCAGGTCCTTGCAGACCTTGGCCGGGCACCGTCCGTCGCGTATGTGCGCCTCGTATTCGTCGCGGAAATAGCGAAGGGTTGAGAGCACGGGGTTGGGAGCGGAGCCGCCCAGAGCGCACAGGGAACCGTCGCGGACGGCCTCGGCAAGGGAGATGAGCTCGTCCAGTTCCTCCAGCGCCCCCTCCCCTTTCGAAAACCGCTCCAGCATGGCGTGCATGCGCTTCAGGCCCAACCGGCAGGGTACGCACTTGCCGCAGGACTCATCCATGAGAAAATCGAGAAAGTACTTGGACACGTCCACCATGCAGGTGGACTGGTCCATGACGATCATGCCCCCCGAACCCATCATGGAGCCCGCTTTCCAGAGAGAATCGAAATCTATGGGAAGGTCCCATTTGTTTTTGGGTATGCATCCTCCCGAGGGGCCGCCGGTCTGGACGGCTTTGAATTCCCTGCCGCCCGGAATCCCCCCTCCGATCGAATTCACCATTTCCCTTATGGTGATTCCCATGGGCACTTCCACCAGCCCCACGCGGTTCACCTGCCCCACCAGGGAAAATATCTTTGTGCCGGTGCTTCCCGGGGTCCCGATGTTCCGGTACCATTCCGATCCCTTGCCGATTATGACCGGTACATTGGCCCAGGTTTCCACGTTGTTGAGAGCGGAGGGCCGGCCCCACAGGCCTTTTTCGACCGTATGAACGTATTTGGCTCGCGGCTCGCCGACCCGGCCTTCAATGGATGCCATGAGGGCCGTGGATTCACCGCACACGAACGCACCGCCCCCCAAGGTTATGTGCAAATCAAAATCGAACCCGGTGCCGAAAATGTTACCGCCCAATAGTCCGGCATCCCGTGCGGCTGAAATGGCGGCTCGCAGCGTGCGGACCGCCAGGGGGTATTCGGCCCTCACATATACGTAGCCCTCGCTCGAACCCACGGCGTAAGCGCCGATCAGCATGCCTTCCAGGATGGAGTGCGGATCGCCCTCGATGAGGCTGCGGTCCATGTACGCCCCCGGATCGCCCTCATCGGCATTGCACAGCACGTATTTGGGCCTTCCCTGGGCCTTCCTGCAGGACCGCCATTTCACGCCGGTCAGAAATCCGCCGCCGCCGCGACCTCGAAGCCCCGAGTGGAAAATCTCATCGACCACTTCCTCCGGCTGCATCGTGGTCAGGGCCTTGTGCAGAGCAAAGTAACCGCCGCGAGCTATGTAGTGCTCGATGTTGCCGGGGTCCACAAAGCCGCAGTTGCGCATGGCGATGCGCCGCTGCAATTTAAAAAAATCGAGGTCACCGTAGCCCGGAATCCCTTTCAGGCATTCTTCCGCCCCGGAATCGCCCAGTTTTCTGGGACCGCCGTCCAGCAACATCTCATCCGTATCCAGCCAGGCGGTCAGGCCGGTTTCGGGTATCCTGCCCGCAGCCAGTTCCTCCCATATTTTGTCCGCCGTTTCGGGATTTACTTTTCCGTAAGTCAGGCGGGGTTTGCCGGGAAGGACCAGGTCCACCAGCGGCTCCTCGTAGCACAACCCGATGCAGCCGGTCTTCTCCACCACCCCTTTCCAATGAGTCCGGCGAGCCCGGTCCGCAAAAAGGTCGAAGACTCTTTGGGCTCCAGCCGCAAGGCCGCAGGTAGCCATTCCCACCATTATCCTGGGCTCTTTTTGCGGGTAGAGTTTCATCAAGCCGGCTTTTTTTATTCGATTGAGATCCTCCGCACCGGTAATTTTCATGGCTCCACCTCACGCTCCAAGACCTTGACCAGGCTCCCCGCTTTTCTCTGGTTGAGATCGCCATGGATTTCCTCGTCCACTTTTGCTACCGGCGCCATCGAACAGCATCCCAGGCAGCGGACCTTGCTCAAGGAAAACTTCAGGTCCCGAGTAGTCCCCTCTTCATTTTCCAGCTCCAACTGGCGCCTGAATTTCTGGTACAAATTGGCCGCCCCCCTTACGTGGCAGGCCGTACCCATGCAGACGCTGATGTCATGCTCCCCCTTCGGCTCCAGTCGGAAAGCTTTGTAGAAAGTGGCCACCGCCCAACCCCGCGATTCGGGGACCCCCACGTGCTGGCACGCGGCACGGAGAGCCTCGGGCGGAATGAAATTAAATTCCGCCTGTATGCCCTGAAGAGCCTCGATAAGATGCTCGGGGCTGGGAGGAAACCGTTCCAGGATGGCTTCAACCCTTGCAAACGAAACACTCATGATCTGGCCTCCTCGCACGATGGAATACTCAGCGTGGAAGAGCAAGGGGAGGGCCATGAATGTTAATTATTGGATATAATTGATGAAACAGTGAAGGACATGGGCGGTGCGCCAAACCGATCTTTCAGAAAACAGATCGGCAATGAAACCCTTCAATGAAACAAAATGATATTTTGCAAATATACCGGTTAGTTAAAAGCAGCGGATCAGGCGTTGCAAAGATGAAAGCACGGTCTATTTCTGGAATGAACAATAAAAACAAATTGTTACGAATCAGGAAAGAACCGGCCTCCCAAACGACCGGACCCCGGACTTGGAACAAAGATTGTTTCAAAATGTCACAAAAATGAAAAGCTGCCCTGGAAATAAAGCGAAAATCACAGTTATTTTATCAGCTTAAGGAACACCCACCGAATGTTTCAAAAACGAAAAGGTGCTCGGTTGCCGGGACGCCCCAATACGGCTATAGATTGGAAAATCCGCCCGGCTCTTGAGGTCATCGCCGCACCAGTTTTTCGGTTGGATAGTGTTTCAGAAGTGAAACATCGGGTTTGGGGCAGGCAAAAAGGATAGCTCGGGGACCTGTCTTGCGGGTGTTTCCGAAGTCGCATTCGAGATTGGCGCAGGATGGGTTGCGTCCCGCTCGATACGGGACTCCATCCTGCAATTGACGTCCCTCGTAGGATGGATGAAACGGAGCGGAATCCATCGGCTCGTGCACGACTTGAACACCAATTGGCATCAAACGGGCTTTCCGTGCTGCGACCTGAAATCCGCCTCGGTAATGCCGTGCAGCCTCATTTTGCGCCACAGCTTGCTGCGGCTTATCTGCAGCAGTCGAGCCGCTTCCTGCTTGTTGCCGCCCGCTTTTTCCAGCGCTCTTATGATGGTCTTTTTCTCAAGAGTTTCCAGAGGCGGGGTCACTCCCTCCCAGTTGAGGTCGATTTCCGCTCCGGAGGAGTACATGGGCGGCAGGTGGCGCTCGGTAATGACAGCACCCCGGACAAAAACGAAGCAGTACTCCAGCACGTGCTCCAATTCTCTGACGTTTCCCGGCCAGGGATGGCGATGGAATTTTTTCATTACTCTCGGGTCAACTCCCGTCACCTGTTTTTTGCGCTTTTTATTGAGCCGTTCCAGGAAGAACTTTACCAGGATAGGGATGTCCTCGCGTCTCTCCCTAAGGGGTGGAAGCGTGATGGGTACAGTGAAAAGCCGGTAATAGAGATCTTCACGGAACCTGCCGTGCCGGATTGCATCCTGCAGGTCGATATTCGTTGCCGCGATTATCCGTGCCTCCAGGGGAATTCTTCGAGTGCCTCCCACCCGCTCGAATGCTCTATCTTCCAGGACTCGCAGCAGTTTAGCCTGCAGATGAACCTGGAGATCTCCGATCTCGTCCAGGAAAAGGGTCCCGACCCTGGCAAGTTCAAATCGTCCGGGTTTGTTGGCGATAGCCCCGGTAAAAGCCCCCCGCTCATGACCGAAAAGCTCGGACTCGAGGAGCGTTTCCGGGATGGCCGAGCAGTTTACGGCCAGGAAAGGGTTCTTGCGCCTGGAACTCAGGTTGTGAATGGCTTTTGCGATAAGTTCCTTGCCGGTCCCCGATTCTCCCTCGATCAGCACGTTGGAATCGGAGACCGCAATGATCGGCAGGCGCCTGACGAGATCCTGCATCGAAGCGCTTATGCCCACAATATCCGCAAAAGCCCCCGGTACCGCACCGTGGCATTTCGTCAATTCGCTGAGGCTGCTTTCATGAAAGGTCTGGATGCCTCCCAGGACCTTGCTGCCCGATTTGAGCACCCGTGATGTATTGATGATTATCAGCTTTCTCTCGCCGCTTTTGGTTATGATCTCGGTTTCGCAATCGAGCACGTCTTTGCCGGTGGTCATGGAAAGTCGCATGGGGCACTGATTGTGGCACAAGTCGCTGCGGAAGACCTCCCAACAGAATTTGCCAAGCACTTCGCGGCTGGTATACCCTGTAATTCTTTGCGCCGTTTCGTTAAAAAAGCTGATCTGCCACCTGGTGTTCACCATGAAAACACCGTCCGGCAGGCTGTCCAGAAGCTGCTTATGGGATACACCCAGAAATTTGAGGGCCTGGTCCATCTCCCCGCCGCCGGGTTTTACAAAGGTTATCACTGAACCTAAAACCCCCCCGGTCTCGTCAAAAATGGGGAAAGATGAAAACCACAACCCGGGTTCGGGGAGTTCGTCTCCTTTCAATAAGCCGTGCTTCTCCCGCTCATTGACCAGGATTTTTTCAAGGGAGTGACCAGCCCAGTCAAATGTTCCGGACAGAGGGTTTTTTCCCTGCAGCATGTTCGAAGGCAAGGAGCGGCCGAGCAAAAAACCGGCGAGCGGATTGGAAGCGAGCAGTCTGCCGTCTCGGCCTACAACAAGGATGCCGCAGTCTTCTCTCATCGTGGTCCTCCTGGAAAGGAACAAAGCTGAGAGACATCGAAAATACCGATGATTCCGGAATCCGTTATGAAGAGATGACGGGGCCTGTTTGGATATCGGAGGGGTTCGACGACAATAAAAGGATTCCAGCGGGGATAAAGGCGAGGCCTCACTTTACGCTGTGAGCAAATGCCATGCCACAAGCACCTCACCCACCCGGGGAGACGAATCGGTTTGTACCCGGGGAAACGAGCCGGAATCTTGCTTCAGCAGGTCGATTGGAATTCAGAAATGATTACAACAAAACACTTTTTTAGTGTACACCCATTGATCTTTCAGCGCAAAAGATAAAAAGTTGTAACAAGAAATTTGAATCTGCAACCGGGAGCTTCTTCGCTACCATTGCGAGAGCTCTCGATGCCTCATCCAATTCAGCCCGCGAATCCGCCACCCGGACGAACTGGATATCCGCCTTCCGTGAACGGTGCAGTTTCCATACTGCGCCGGAACATCAAGGATTTTCACGGCCGGCGGGCAGCGCCTCGTCGCTCGGCCTGGAATCATTTCCGGAGTGCGCCGCCGGACGTGTTGCCGGCGTTTCGGGTTTTTCGGCCGTTTTCCGTTTCCCCCATTCCCGTTTCAAAAACTGGTCGCGCCCCGACCCGAACCGGTACAAATCGTAGCGAATGGGATTCTTTTTGTAATAATCCTGGTGGTAGCTTTCGGCCGGGTAGAATTTCGTAAACGGCAAAATGGCGGTCACGATGGGTTTGTGGAAGCGGCCGGACGCCGCCAGATCCTTTTTGGATTCTTCGGCGATTTTTTTCTGTTCCTGGTCATGGTAGAAAATGGCGCTCCCGTACTGCGTACCCCGGTCTATGAACTGGCCCCCGGCGTCGGTGGGATCGATGTGCTTCCAGAAATAATCCACCAGGTCCCGGTAGGTTATTTTCCGGGGATCGTAGACCACCTCGACCGCTTCCAGGTGCCCGGTTCCCCCGGCCGAGACTTCTTCGTAGGTGGGATTGGCGACATGCCCTCCCGTATAGCCGGAAATGACCTCCACCACGCCGTCCAGCTTTTCGAAATCGGCCTCGGTACACCAGAAGCAACCGCCGGCGAAGGTGGCCCGGGCCATGCCGGCATACTTGGCGTCCGCAAGGGACGGCGCCTTTTCCTGCCTGCCGTGCGAAGCTCCCAGGATGGTGAACACCACCCCGGCGAACACCACGAACGATAACAACAGGACCATTTTCATATTCAAACCCCCCTCGCCCGCCATGACGACCGGGGGCGGCAAGACGCCTCCGCCCCCGGCCCTTCGCGCCACCGGCGTTGAAAACGAAATACCAGCGCGACTCCGGCTCACTTGCCGACGGCGGATTTCATGTTTTCAAAATGCCGGGCCCCGGACTTCAGGACGACATTTTCGATGAACCGCCCCGCGGTAATATCACCATCTATTGCGGGGAGGTAGCCGGTCCGGTCGAGTTCCGAATCGTCGAGGCCGTCGACGAACTGCACCATTTCGCGGCCGCTTCGCCTCAGGATCTCCAGCACTTCCGGCTTCGTGCAGTCGGCGTGCTCCCTGGCGTGCTGGTTGGCCGCTTCGGTAACCTGCTGTTTATCCATTTCCGGAAAGCTCTCGCCGTCGATAACTCGCCTGACCATCTGGAGCGCGTCGTAGTGGACCGCGCCGATGTGGCGGGCAGTAACCCCCACGCTCCACTGCTCCCAGGAGCAGACTTTACCCC
>LUZZ01000216.1 GCA_001603845.1 Syntrophobacterales bacterium Delta_01
CCCCTCCCGCCAAGGGAGGGGAGTCCATGGATCGTCGCCCCTAAAGTCAACAGCATTGAGGCCGGCCCGGTCCCGGTGGTTATCCCCCGTAAAAATTATTTGATGATTCCTTCCGGTGATTATTTCTCGCTTTAACCGCAAGAAATTTCTAAAGCATCGCCGATATCATCCCGATTCTGTTGCTAAATGTAACCGAAGCTTAACAAATAAGCTTTTCAGGGCTGGATATCGGTTCCGTTATCCCAATCCCATGACCGTGGAAGTGTGATTCTTTTGCACTGAAACTCCCTGCTGTTGTACCACCGAAGGCCGCCGGCCCCGGCAATCCGCTGACATACTCTGATAGTGGCGCATAGTGTCCTCGAAAGGAGGAGGGATGGAAGACGTTGGGGTCCGGTTTGCGTTGGTTTTTCTCGTCGCGGCGCTGCTGCCGGGTGCGTGGTCCGGCACCGGAAGGGCGCAGGACGGGAAGGAGCGGTCCTACGTGGGGTCGGCGGCATGCGAGAGCTGCCACGAAAAAGAGTACAAGAGTTTCGAGCAAAATTCGAAAAAGGCCCGGTCCTATTCGAGCGTTCTGCTGATGAAAAAGGGGCTGACCAAAGCGGAATTCGAGGGTTGTCTCAAGTGCCACACCGCGGGCTTCGGTGAGCCGGGCGGGTTCCGGTCCGAAGCCGTGACCCCGCAGCTCAAAAACGCGGGCTGCGAGTCCTGCCACGGGCCGGGGAGCCTCCACGTCGAAACGGGCGAGAGCCGCGACATCAAGGGAAAGCTGACCCTTGCCGACTGCGAAAAATGCCACAGCGCCGAACGGGTGGACGCATTCAAGTTCAAGCCCATGATCTATGGCGGTGCCCATTAGGACTCATTTGGGGGAGTTTTCGAATGAAACTGCTCGCATTCTTCCAGGAAAGATTGTGGCTGAAGATAACGATGCCCCTCCTGGCATGCGTGACCTGCACCATGGCGGCCATTGTTTACGGGAATATCCACGCACAGAACGCGTTATTGAAGGACCGCATCGAGCACGAGAGCGACACGCTCAGCCTGGCGATCGAGGGGGCAATTTTCGATTCGCTCGCCAGGGGCGACAACGGCACCGTCATAAAACAACTGGAGACATTCGGGGCCGGCTCATCGGGGCTGGAGGTCCTGCTCTTTGACTTCAACGGGGACGTCACCTTTGCAACCGACGCCGGGGCGATAGGCAAAAATGTGGACGCCCTGCCCGGAAACGGCGGCGCTTTTGAAACCTTTACCGGCATGCTGAAGAGCGGGACAACCGTTCGGGAACCGATGGAGCAGGAAATTGCGGGAAAACGGGCCGTGAGCCTCATCCGCCCCATCGCCAACGAGCCCCGGTGCCACCACTGCCACGGGAGCACCCGCAAGATCCTGGGCGGCCTGCAGGTCCGCACCTCGGTGGAGGATGCCATGGTGGCCGTGGCGAAGGCGCGCAACCGGAACATCCTGCTGGGGGCGTCGGGGTTGTTCGTCCTGGCGCTCATGATGTATTTCTTTTCCCAGATCGTGGTGAACCGCCCGATTCGCAGGCTCCTGGGCCTGGGGGCCCGGATGCGGGAGGGAGACTTCACCTCGAACATCGAAGTGGAGGGCCGTGACGAGATCAGCCACATGTGCGCCAGGATGAACCTGGTAAACAAAGAGTTGAGCGCCATGCTCGGCGAAATCGCCGTCGCTTCGCGGGAACTTTCCGAAAGGTCCTGCCGGCAGGCGGCTTCAGTCGAGCAGACCAGCGCCTCGCTGGACGAAATCGCTTCCATGACGCGGCAAAACGCCGAAAACACCGCGAGGGCCGACACCGTTGCCGGCCAGCTCGACCAGGCCGTCGCCAGGGCCGTGCAGACCATGGCGGAGCTGATCGCCTCGATGGATTCCATCTCCAGGGTGAGCATGGAGGCGTCGAAGGTCGTCAAGGGCATCGACGATATCGCTTTCCAGACGAATATGCTCGCATTGAACGCCGCCGTGGAAGCGGCGAGGGCGGGCGAGGTGGGGGCGGGGTTCGCGGTGGTGGCCGACGAGGTCCGCAACCTTTCGCTGCGGGCGGCGGAGGCGGCCAGGAGTTCCACCACGCTGATCGAAAGCACCATCAGGGAAATCGGCGACGGAGCGGGGCTGGTGGGCAAAACCGACAAGGCGTTTTCCGAGGTGGCCTCGGGAATCGGCGACATCGTGCAATTGATCGGCCGGATCGCGGCGGCTTCCGGCGAACAGGCCGTGAGCATCAAGCAGATAAACGACGCGTTTACCGAAATCGACGGGGCCATCCAGGCCAACGCCTCCAGCGCCGAACAGCTCGCGGCCTCCGTGGCCCGCTTCAAGGTGGACGAAACCCGGAACCGGCAGGGCCGGACCTCCTGCATGCCGGGCGGGACCAGCCCGAACGCTGCCGCACCGGCCGCAGGGAAAACCGCCGGCGGAAACACTGCCCGGCACCCGCACCAGCACTCCGGGCACTCAGCTTTCGCCCCGGAAGAAGGGCACCGTCCGCCCGATGCGAGCTTGACATGAGCCGCCTCCTTTTTATGTTGAAATTGTGAACCTTTGGGAAAGGAGGCCTCTCATGGAAAACGAGTATAAATATGAAACCTTCGGTTCGGATGCATCTTCGTTCGACCAGGACTTTACCAACTACCTGAACCGCCAGCGCTCCGAGTCCTGGAAAGTGAAGCACTGCTCCTACTGCCACGACGGCGACGCGAAGAAGCTCTTCGCATCCTGTATCTTCAAAAGACACCATTAAGCGATAACCAACAGCACGATCCAAACAAAAGGGCTTCGGAACGACGGAAGCCCTTTTGTGTTGGAGTTGCCGGTTACCGGTTGGGGTTGGGAGTTGCGGGTTGGGGGAGGGGGGCGGTTTCCGGGCCGGAGGCCGCCCGGACGCGGGGCTTCACATGCCAACGCAAAACCATCAAAACCGTCATTCCCGCGGCGTCTTCGGGCGGGAATCCGGCGTCTTTGCCTTTGCCAGCTGCCAGGCCAAAAGATGTTGTTGCCGGGATGTGTAGCGGAGCGAGGGTGATTCCCCGTGGAGCATGATTCAAAAAGGGGAGAATTCCTGTCGGAGCCGTTGTCCCGAAGGGGGCTCAATAGACCAGCCCAGGGTCAGCGTCAGCGCCACCCTGGGAACATGTCGTAAATGAGATGGAATGCCCTGAATGGGCTGCACAATGGGCGATAAACCCTCTCAATGCTTGTATGTAACCCCTTCAGGGTATCTCCAAGTGTACCGTGATCATCCCAGGGTGGCGCTCACGCGACCCTGGGCTATCCTATGCAGCCCCTTCGGGGCATACCTGGCGATCCGTTTTTATTCTCGATTTTCGCACCACGCTGGTTCTCGAATTCCGGAGTTGGTACCGTTGGCCCGATCTCGGAGCTTCACAGATTGGCGCAAAATCATCCAAACCGTCATTCCCGCAGCGTCTTTGGGCGGGAATCCGGCGTCTTTGCCCCGAAGGGGCTGCATTGCTCACTTCGTGGGAGAAGAAGGTTTGATTAGCCGGTGAATTACGAACAAGCCCTAAATAGCGGTACCACGCCCGATTTGGCACCAGTACCCTTTGTTTTTTGCCCATCAGCCGGCGTGCAGCGGTGGGCACAGAAAAACCGTGCCCACCCTTCTACATGGGGATGCAGAAAAAACCCCACCCGCTCTTCCGCATCAGTCCAAGCTTGGAAGCAATTACCACCCGGTGGCTTCGCGCCTTCTTGTCTTCGCGCGAGGCCGGAAGCGCCCTAGTCCGCCTGCCGACGGATGAAGGTCGGGATGCTCAGGTCCTCTTCCTCGGGGTGTTTCCCGCCGCCGGTGATCATCTGGAGGAGAGTCCGCCGCTTGGGCTGAGCGTCTTCCATCTCGCACTGGTCGGCGGAGCCCGCGTGGTCGATATCCGTCGCCCTGGGGACCCTCTGGCGCACGTGGGCGGGGACCTGCAGGAGTTCGTAGTTGAGTTCCGGGACCATCCCTTCGCTTCTCAGGCGTCTCAGGGGCCGCACGGTCGGGCCGTCCGCCTTTTTCTGCTGCTCGATCTTCCCGATGCCCGTGGCGATGACCGTCACGCGGATCTCTTCCATCATGGTCTCGTCGATCACCATGCCCAGGATGATGTTGGCGTCCTCGTTGACCTCTTTCTGGATGATGGACAGCGCCTCTTCGAATTCGTGCATCCCGAGGTCCGGCCCGGCGGAGATGTTGATGAGGGCCGCCCGCGCGCCGTGGATGGAGATGTCTTCGAGAAGCGGGCTGGAGATCGCCTGCTGGACGGCCTGGGCGGCCCGGTTTTCGCCGCGCGCCACGCCGGTGCCCATCAGGGCCAGGCCCATTTCGCCCATCACCGTCTTCACGTCGTTGAAGTCCACGTTGATGTAGCCCTGCTTGACGATCAGGTCCGAAATGCCCTTCACGGCGTAGAGCAGCACGTCGTCGGCCCGCTTGATCATTTCCAGGAAGGTGGACCTGCGGTCCGCCAGGCACAGGAGCCGGTTGTTGGGGATGGTGATCAGCGTATCCACGGTGTCCTGGAGGGACTTGAGCCCGCCTTCGGCGTTGCGGATGCGCACCTTGCCCTCCACCATGAACGGCTTGGTGACCACCGCCACGGTGAGCGCGCCCATTTCCTTGCACACCTGCGCCGCAATGGGCGCTCCGCCGGTCCCGGTGCCGCCGCCCAGGCCCGCCGTGATGAAGACCATGTCGCTGCCGTCCACCGCTTCGCGGATCTTGTCGATGTCTTCCTGGGTGGCCTTGGACCCCAGGTCCGGCTGGCCGCCGGCCCCCAGGCCCTTGGTGAGATTGGTCCCCAGTTGGATCTTTACCGGTGCGAGATTTTTCTCCAGCACCTGCCAGTCGGTGTTCGCCGCTACAAACTGGACCCCCTCAAGTCCGGTTTTGATCATGTTGTTGATGGCATTGCCGCCGCCGCCGCCGATACCCAGAACGGTTATCTTGGCCCTATGGTTGGCTTCGGGATATTCCATGGTCATTTGTTCCATTCTGCCCTTCCCCCTCTTCGATTTTCCCATAAAAATCTCCGCCTTAAAAAACTCCCCTCAATTATCCCAATTTTCCGTCGCCGCACCTGCGCGGCATATTTTCACCAGAATTCTTTGTACCAGCGTTTCAGCATTTCCAGGATCGACCAGAACCCGGACTTGGAAACCCTCATGGGCATGCCGGCCCCCACTTCCTTGCCGTAGAGCAACAGGCCGGCCGCCGTGGAGTAGATGGGGTTTTTGACCACGTCCCCCAGTCCTCCGAAACTGTAGGGAACGCCGATGCGCACCGGCGTGTCGAACACCCGTTCGGCGAGTTCGCGGATGCCGGGCAGAAGGGAGACGCCCCCAGTGAGCACCACCCCCGCATGCAGCATCTCCATGAACCCCGACCGGACGAGTTCCCATTCGATGATGTCCAGTATTTCCTTCACCCTGGCCTCGATGATCTGGGTGAGGATCGACTGGGCGAGCTGGCGCGGCTTCTGCCCGCCAACCGAACCCACTTCGATCACCTCCTGCTGATCGACCATTTCAACCAGAGCGCAGCCGTACTTCTTCTTGATCTTCTCCGCCTCTTCCATCGAGCAGCGCAGCCCGACGGAAATGTCCGACGTCACGTGGTTGCCGCCCAGCCCGACCACCGTCGAATGACGGATGGCGTTGTTCTGGAAGACCGCTATTTCGCTCGTGCCGCCGCCGATGTCTATGAGCGCCACCCCGAGCTGTTTCTCGTCGGTGTCCAGCACCGCTTCGCTGGACGCGAGCGATTCCAGCACCACGTCCTGCACCTGGAGGTTGGCCCGCTCGCAGCACTTGATGATGTTCTGCACCGCGCTGGTCATCCCCGTGATGATGTGTACCCGGGCTTCGAGCCTCACGCCGGCCATGCCGATCGGGTGGTGAATGCCGTCCTGGTCGTCCACGATGTATTGCTGCGGAAGCACGTGGATGATCTGCCGGTCGAAGGGCAGGGCGACCGTTCTGGCCGCGTCCAGCACCCGGTCCACGTCCGATCGGCTCACCTCGCGGTTCTTAATTGCAATCACGCCATGACTGTTGAGGCTCTGGACGTGGGTGCCGGCCACGCCGGCAAACACGCTCGATATTTCGCACCCTGCCATGAGTTCCGCTTCTTCCACCGCTTTCTTTATGGAATGGACCGTCTGGTCGATATTGACCACCACGCCGCCCCGGAGCCCCGCCGCCGGATACGTGCCGACACCCACGATATCCATCCCTTCGGCGGTTACCTCGCCCACCACGGCGCACACCTTGGTCGTTCCAAGGTCGAGACCGACGATCAGTTCCTCTTTCTTTCCCATCGAATTCCTTTCAGAATTTTTGAATTAAGGAATTTAGGAATTGAGACATTTAAAAAGTGAAGAATTCAGGAATTGAAAACCCCTCGCCTGCCTTCAATGCCTCAATTCTTCGATCCATCGC
>LUZZ01000217.1 GCA_001603845.1 Syntrophobacterales bacterium Delta_01
GGTCCTGCCGATGTGCAACGGCATCATGACCGTCAACCGCGACTACACCGGGATGACCCCCAGCGGCATGAAGTTCACCACGCTGGCCGGCACCATCGGCGGCGGTCTGGTGACCCCCGGGTTCGTGGGCCACAGCAAGTACAACATCACCCAGCGCAAGTTCGTGGTCGGCGACGGCGGCCTGCTGCGCATGGTGTGGATGCCCAAGATGCTCAAAGATGAGTTGCGGGAAAGGCTGCTCAAGCGAGGCGAGGAGCTGGGCGTCCCCAACTTTATCGACATGATCGCAACCGAAGAGCAGGGGACCACGGAAGACGAGATTTACCCCTTCCTGGAAAAAGTGGGACATCCTGCCCTTACTGCTGAATCGATCCTCGGCTGAGAAACGGACCGGGCGGGAGGCGGCTTTTCTTCCCGCCCGGTTTTCCGGCTGACATGAACTCTGATCAGGAGATGAACAGATGGGCCTTACCGGGATTCAGATCTTTAAACTTCTGCCAAAAACCAACTGCGGGGAATGTGGGGTTCCGACCTGTCTGGCCTTTGCAATGAACTTGGCCGCGGGCAAGGCGGAGTTGGACAAATGCCCCTATGTCTCCGAAGAGGCCAAGGAAAAGCTGGCCACCGAATCCGCCCCCCCCATCCGTCCCCTTACCATCGGGTCCGGAGATTACGCGGTGAAAGTCGGAGGGGAAACCGTGCTGTTCCGGCACGAAAAGACCTTCGTCAACCCGCCGGGCCTTGCGGTGCAGGTGAAAACCGACGAAGACGAAGCCTCGGTCGCCGGGAAGATTGAGCGGTTCAAAATGGCGCAGTATGACCGTGTGGGGCTCAAGCTGCGCGCGGAAATGTTCGCCATAAAAGACACTTCCGGCGACTCCGCCAAGTTCAACGCCCTGGCCAAGACCGTGTCCGACCAGACGGGCGCGAGCATGATTTTCATGTCCGATTCGGTGGACGTTCTGACCGCCGCCGCGGATGCTTTTAAAGAAAAGAAGCCGCTGCTCTATGCGGCAACCCCCGAAAGTGCAGAAGCCCTGGGAAATCTCGCTAAGGCCGCCGCATGCCCGCTTGCGGTCAAAGGAGACGGAAGCCTGGAGGGTACCGTGGCCCTCACCGAAAAGCTTTCCGGAGCCGGTGTGAAAGACATGGTGATCGACACCGGAACGCGCAACCTCAAGACGGCCTTCGAAGAGCAGATCATGATCCGGCGCGCGGCCCTCAAGGACCGTTACCGCCCCCTCGGGTTCCCGACCCTCATCATGGCCAGCGAAATGGCCGACGGCGATCTGATGGAAGAGGCGGTCATCGCCGCCACCTTCATCGCCAAGTACGGTTCGGTGATCGTGATGAGCGACATCCAGCCCCACGTGCTGTTCCCGCTGCTGCTGGAGCGGCTCAATATCTACACCGACCCGCAGCGGCCCATGACCGCCGAGCAGGGGATCTACCCGATCAACAACCCGGACGAAAACTCCCCCGTACTGGTGACCTGCAATTTCTCGCTCACCTACTTCATCGTATCCGGAGAAATCGAATCCAGCCGCGTGCCCACATGGCTGTGCGTCCAGGATACCGAGGGCCTGTCGGTCATGACCGCCTGGGCGGCCGGGAAGTTTTCCGGCGAGAGCGTCGGGACGTTTATCAACAAGTGTGGTATCAAGGATAAGGTGAAAGGCAAGAATCTCATCATCCCGGGCTACGCCGCCGGTATCAGCGGTGAGCTGGAAGAAGAGCTTGGAGCGGACTGGTCCATTACCGTCGGCCCGAGGGAGGCCAGCCAAATACCGAAATTCCTGAAGACCATCAAGGCATAGAGGGGGGAGACTGCACGATGAAGTTGATAGGTGAAAATCTCAACATTATGAGCAAGAAATACGGTGCGGCCCTCAAGGCGCACGATCCGAAGCCCCTCCAGGAGCTGGCCGTCCAGGAGGCCGAGGCCGGAATGGACTATATCGACCTCAATATCGGACCGGCGGGCAAGACGGGCGAGGAACTGATGAGCTGGCTGGTCCCGGCGATCGAAGGAGTGGTCGATATCCCGCTGGCGCTGGACACGTCCAACGTGAAGGCCATTGCCGCCGGCCTCAAGGCGGTTAAGAAAAACCGGCCGCTGATCAACTCGATCATGGTCCGCCCCGAGCGGATGGACGCGCTCCTGCCGCTGGCGGCCGAACACGACGCGGAGTTTGTCGGGCTGCTGTGGGGACCGGAAGGGATGCCGCGCGATGAAAACGAACGGGGCGCGCTGTGTGCCGAACTGGTGTTCAAGGCGACCTCCGAATTCGGGATAAACCCGGAGCGGATCTACGTCGATCCCATCCAGACGCCGGTAAACGTCCAGCAGATCCAGATCATGAGCGTCCTGGAATTCATGAAGATGTTCGCGGACATCGCTCCGGGCTGCCGCAGCACCATCGGCCTTTCCAACGTTTCGAACGGGCCGCCCGATCACCTGCGTCCCATACTGAACCAGGTCATGCTGATCATCCTTAAGAGGCACGGCATGTACTCGGCCATCGTGGACACTTTCGACACCAAGCTCCACGAAATAGCCCGCGGCAAGCACCCGAACCTGGAAGCCATCGTCCACAAGGTCGAGGACGGACAACAGATCGACACGGCCAAGCTTTCGGAAGAGGAATTGAAATTCATGAAGACGGCCAAAGTCATCCTGGGACAAAACCTCTATTCCGATTCCTGGCTGGAAATCTGACATCTGCACGAGAGAGGCGGATAACCGGCTTCCCGTCCCGCCGGCCCTCAGTCGCCGGTGCATGTACGCAAGCACCTGGAACCGAGCGCCGATTGGAAGGGGGCCGGTTTTCCTTCGCACTTCCTTCTGATTGAGTACTTCAGTTGCATCTTCCTTCCGGTTGTTATCGGTTTGACGGTTTCCGGTCCAACGGAGCCGGCACAAACCCCATCTGGCATAAAAACTGTTCTGTCGGCTGAGTTATATCATCTTACGGGCTTTAGGCGGGTTTGAACCAGTTCTGCGAAGACTCCGGGGTTATCGGCATCCGGGCGGCATGCGCCCGTGAGGCGATGGCGGGGCCTGCCCCGGGGCCTGATTGCCACGATTCGGTGAGGTGTACTTTCCGGCCCGTCTTTTACCCCGCTTTGCACAAGTGGGCTGAGGATGCTTACATTCGGTGCGGATAACGGTTGGTTCGAATTCCGCGGGAAAGGTTTGAATGTTGCAGTGCCGGCAAAGTTGTGGATAATAGAAGTTTTGCAACTGGAAACGGCAATCCGTTCTGGAGCCCCGGCCGTCAAGCATTGCGTTTGAAGAGATGGAGAAGACTCTTATGTCAAAGTACGTTTATTTCTTTCAGGAAGGAAAAGCCGAAGGCAATGCCCAGATGAAGTCTCTGCTCGGCGGCAAAGGCGCCAACCTTGCCGAAATGGCAACCCTGGGCATTCCCGTTCCTCCCGGTTTCACGATTACCACCGAAATCTGTTCCCATTATTATCGCACCAAGGGCGAGTATCCCGCCGAACTCAAAGATCAGGTCCTGGAGGGAATCAAGAAGCTTGAAGAGATCATAGGGCGAAAGTTCGGCGATGCCGAGAGCCCGCTTCTGGTCTCCGTGCGCTCCGGCGCGGCCATCAGCATGCCCGGCATGATGGACACGGTACTGAACCTGGGGCTCAACGACCGCACGGTCCAGGGCCTCATCACGCTCACCGGGGACGAAAGGTTTGCCTACGACTGCTACCGCCGGTTCATCGCCATGTACGGCGACGTGGTGCTCGGTCTCAAGCCCATGTCCAAGGATGAACTCGATCCGTTCGACCTGGCCATCGAAGAGATGAGAAAACGGGAGGGGGTGGAATCGGACAACCAGCTCCCGGCAAACGATCTCAAGGACCTGGTGGGCCGCTACAAGGGGCTGATCCGGGGCCGCAAGAAACTCGAATTTCGCCAGGACCCCTGGGACCAGCTCTGGGGGGCCATTACCGCGGTGTTCGGGTCGTGGAACAACCCGAGGGCCATCGCCTATCGCGAACTCAACAACATCCCGGATTCCATGGGGACCGCGGTCACCGTCCAGGCCATGGTGTTCGGAAACCTGGGAGACGACTGCGGCACCGGGGTGGGGTTCACCCGCAATCCGGCCACGGGGCAGAACAAGTTTTTCGGCGAGTACCTGATAAACGCCCAGGGCGAGGACGTGGTGGCGGGCATCCGCACGCCCCAACCCATCAACCGGCTGCAGAAGGGCGAGGACTCCGGTCTTTCGCTCGAAGAATCGATGCCCGAAATTTACGCCGAGCTGGACAGGATCCGCATCCTGCTCGACCGGCATTACCGGGACATGCAGGATATCGAGTTCACGATAGAGAAGGGCAAGCTCTGGATGCTCCAGACGCGCACCGGAAAGCGTACGGGGTTCGCTTCGTTCAAGATCGCGGTGGACATGGTGCATGAGGGCATCATCAGTAAGGAAGAGGCCCTGATGCGGGTGGAGCCCGACCAGTTGAACCAGCTCCTGCGGCCCACCTTTGACCCGCGGGCGAAAATGGAGGCCATACGGGACGGGGCGCTGCTGGCAAAGGGGCTCGCCGCCGGGCCGGGAGCGGCCACCGGACGGGTGGTTTTCAACGCGCATGACGCCGAAGAGTGGGCGAAGCGCAGCGAGGTGGTCATCCTGGTCCGCCTGGAAACCTCCCCGGACGACATTCGCGGGATGCACGCATCGCGGGGCATCCTGACCGCCCGTGGCGGAATGACGTCGCACGCCGCCCTGGTGGCCCGCCAGATGGGCAAGGTGTGCGTGGTGGGGTGCGGCGCCGTGGAAATCGACTACCGCAACCGGCGCATGACGGTGGGAGACCGTGTGATCCGGGAGGGGCAGTACCTCTCGCTGGACGGCACCACGGGCGAGGTGTTCCTCGGCCAGATACCGACCCGCCCCTCGGAAATCCTGCGGGTGGTCATCGACAAGAGCCTGGCGCCCCAGAGGTCGCAGATCTACCAGGACTACGTGGCCCTGCTGGGCTGGGCGGACGAATGCCGGCGCCTGGAGATCTGGACCAACGCGGACCAGCCCAACCAGGCCGAAGAGGCCCTGTGGTTCGGGGCGGAAGGGATCGGCCTCACCCGCACCGAGCACATGTTTTTCGACGGGAACCGTATCGACGCCGTGCGGGAGATGATCCTGGCCGAAGACCACGAGGGCCGTGAACGCGCCCTGGCAACGCTGCTTCCCATGCAGAAGGAAGATTTCAAGGGATTGTTCCGGGTGATGAGGGACAAGCCGGTGACCATCCGGACCCTGGACCCGCCCCTGCACGAGTTCCTGCCGACCGAAGAGCGGGACATCCAGAAGCTGGCCTCGAAGATGGGGGTTTCCGCGGAGCATTTGCAGGCCAAGGTGGTGTCCCTCCACGAGGCCAACCCGATGCTCGGACATCGCGGCTGCCGGCTGGGCGTCGTGTACCCCGAGATCACGGCCATGCAGGCCAGGGCCATCCTGGAGGCGGCTTGCGAGGTGTCCAAGGAAGGGATGGGGGTGCGCCCGGAGATCATGATTCCCCTGGTGGGCGACGTCGCCGAGTTCAAGAATCAGCGCGAAGTGGTGGACGAGGTGGCCCGCGAGGTGTTCGCCCGGTACGGCATGAAGGTCGAGTACGAGGTGGGGACCATGATAGAAGTCCCGCGCGGAGCGCTGACGGCCGATGAAGTGGCGCAGCATGCGGAGTTCTTCTCCTTTGGGACCAACGACCTGACACAAACCGTGTACGGGATCAGCCGCGACGATGCCGGCAAGTTCCTCCCGGCCTACCTCGATAAAAAGATTTGGGAACACGATCCCTTCAGCAGGCTCGACCAGACGGGCGTGGGGGCGCTGATGGAAATTGCCGTCAAGAAAGGCCGCGCCGCCAGGCCGACCCTCAAAATCGGCATTTGCGGCGAACACGGCGGGGACCCCAGCTCGATCGAGTTCTGCCACCGCATCGGCCTGAATTACGTGAGCTGTTCCCCGTAC
>LUZZ01000218.1 GCA_001603845.1 Syntrophobacterales bacterium Delta_01
GACCCGGGGATCGAACCCGGGACCTTTGGTTCCGGAGACCAACGCTCTATCCACTGAGCTAGTCGCCCTCTGTTGGTGGGGGGGTTCCCCCTTTTGTGCAATATTGTCGCCGGCCGGGGAAATGCCGGCGGCGGCCTAAACAAAACTGTTTATCACGTTCGCGGCCGCCTTGTCAATGGAGCCTTTTGCGACCTGCTTCGAAAATTCCGGCGGGTTGTGGCATTGCCAAAACCCGTGTCTCGCGGGCCTACTCTGAAAATTCCGGCAGGTTGCTGGGGCAGCGGGGTTGCAGGTCGGTTCCGCCCGCCGGACTCACTTCTTTTATTTCGATGTCGAATTCAGCCCAGGTCCCCGCCCTGGCGTCGTTGAAATCGGCCACGATCACGTCTTCGCGCAACTCCTTTACCAGGAACTGCACGAGGCATCTGCGCTTCATCTCCCGGTAGATCCTTCCGGGCGCCAGCCGTTCCTGCTTGTAGTCGGCGCGCGGCAGTTCGCGCACCAGTTCTTCGTCGTAGACCCCGAATATCTCTTCGGGCGGAACGTATACCTGCACGCGCTCGCCGGCCGTCTTGTTCATGAGGGCCGTTTCGACCGACGGGTATTGCACGTCCACCCCGTAGACGAAGGTGCACGTGCCGGGCGGGGGCTCGTGCCGGGTCCCGTCGGGCGCCTGCAGCCGCATGGTGAATTCGATGGTTACCTTGGTGCATTCCTTTATCTTTTCCATTCGCATCCTCGCCGTGGGTGCCGTATGTGTTCCGATTATCCGGAATTTTAATCATTATTATCGCACAAGGAAAAAACTCTTTTACCAAAGTCCGCGATAAACCGCCCCAAAAGCCCCGGCGCGCGAGGCCCCGGCAACTATTTGACTTGAGCATGCGGCCGATCTTCCCTAGAATGCCCGCTCGATGTACAACTATGGACGGAATGCGTGCCGGCGGCAACAGCAGCCACGGGGAGCGAGCGGTGCAATGAACAACACCGGGCCTTTTCTTACATCCAGGCTGCTCTCGAGCGTGCCGGGGCTGGTTCACGGTTTTTTCACCAGGCGGGGAGGCGTGAGCAGCGCTCCCTACGAGAGCCTCAACGTGTCCTGGACCAACGGGGACGCCCCCGGATCGGTCCTGGAAAACCTTTCCCGAATCGGCGGCATGCTGGGGTTTGACCGGCTGGTTTCCGGGCGGCAGGTCCACGGGGACCGCCTGAATTTCATCGACGAACCCGCTCTTCCGGAGCTCGAAAGCCGCCCGCCCCTGCTGATCGCACCTCCGGGAGACGCCCTGGCGACGGACCTTGCCGGAATCGGGCTCCTGATAAAACTGGCGGACTGCCAGTCCGTTTTCCTGGCGGACCCCGTTGCGCACGTGGCGGCGAACGTCCACTGCGGATGGCGGGGCAGCGTGCAGAATATTTCGGGCAAGGTGGTTCGGACTCTTGCGGAAAAATACGGGTGCGTGCCCGAACGGATGCTTGCCGCCGTCGGCCCTTCGCTCGGCCCGTGCTGCGCCGAGTTCCGGAATTTCCGGGACGAACTTCCGCCCGGCTTTTTGCCCTACCAGGTCCGGCCGACGTATTTCGATTTCTGGGCCATCACGCGGGACCAGCTCCGGTCCGCCGGCCTGAAGGCCGAAAACATCGATATCATCGGCCGGTGCACGAAGTGCGGGACCTCGGAATTTTTTTCCTACCGGGGCGAAGGGGTCACGGGCCGGATGGCGGCCGTGCTGGGGTGGCGATAATTTCGGGACCTCCGGGGACGGACATCCGGTACAATCGCTCCGGATGGACCCCGATGGCTCCGACGATGCCCGCTGGAGGCGTTATCTTGGAAAAGAGTTGTGAAAAGGCACGGGTGGTTTCCCAGGAACAGCTCGCCGCGCAGGTGTTCCGGCTGCGGCTGGAGTGCCCGAAGATCAGTGCATCGGCACGGGCCGGGCAGTTCGTGATGCTTCGGGTGCGCGAAGGAAACGATCCCCTGCTCCGCCGCCCCTTCTCTTTCCACCGCATCCACGCCGGGCGGGGCGAGATCGACATCCTCTACCGGGTCACGGGCCGCGGGACGCTCATCCTGTCCCGGCTGGGCCCCGGATCGGAGGTGAGCCTCGTGGGGCCGCTGGGCAACGGGTTCAAAGTCCCGGCCGGCGGGCCGCTGGCGCTGATCGCCGGCGGGATCGGCATCGCCCCCCTGGGGGAATTGATCGTGCAGGCCGTATCGGGAGGCGTCCCGGCGCAGGACGTCCACCTGTTCTACGGAGCCAGGACGGCGTCCGAGCTTTTGCCCGAATCGGTTGTGGGCGAGTTCGGTATCCCGGTCCACTATTCGACAGACGACGGAAGTTTTGGATATCGCGGGCCGGTGACCGGAAATTTCATGGATTTTACCGGACCGGGCGGGGCGGAAAATTTCCGGCCGGCGGAGATTTTTTCCTGCGGCCCGCTGGCCATGCAGTACCACGTTGCCAAGTGGGCGCTGGCCAACGACGTTTCCGCCCAGCTTTCCCTGGAATCTCTCATGGCGTGCGGCATAGGGGCCTGCCTGGGCTGCGCCCTTCCGGCCGCCGGCCCGGACCGTCGAGGTTCGGGCGAGCCTTCCGGCTACGTGCACGTGTGTGAAGACGGCCCCATTTTCCCGGCAGGATCGATCCAATGGAACCAAATCCTAGTCCAGCAAACACCGCGCCCGACCTGTCTGTTCAGTTAGGGCCGCTACGCCTCAAAAACCCGGTCATGACCGCCTCGGGCACCTTCGGCTACGGGAAGGAATACGCCGACTTGGCGGACCTCGCCCGGCTGGGGGCCGTCGTGGTGAAGGGGGTTTCGCTGGAACCCCGCGCCGGAAATCCCCCGCCCCGCATCGTGGAAACCGCCGCCGGGATGTTGAACGCCATCGGGCTGGAAAACGTGGGAGTGCGCAATTTTCTTTCCGCCAAGCTCCCCTTCCTGCTCGACCTCGGGGTGCCGGTTATCGTCAACATATTCGGCAACACGGTGGAAGAATACGCGGAACTGGCCGCCCGCCTGGACGGAGCGCCAGGACTGGCCGCCCTGGAAATAAACGTGAGCTGCCCGAACGTCAAAAAGGGCGGCATGGTTTTCGGCACCGACCCGGCCATGACGGCCAAAGTGGTGGAAGCCGTGCGCCGGAAGACTTCCCTTCCGCTCATCACCAAGCTGACGCCCAACGTGACCGCCATCGCCGAAATCGCCCGGGCCGCCGAAGGAGCGGGCAGCGACATCCTGTCGTGCATCAACACGGTCGCCGCCATGGCGGTGGACGTTTTTTCGAGGCGGCCGCGGCTGGCAAACGTTTCCGGCGGCCTTTCGGGTCCCGCCGTGAAACCCATCGCCCTGCGGTGCGTCTACGAGGTCATCCGGGCGGTCCAGTGCCCGGTGGTCGGCATCGGCGGGATCGCGACCGCGACGGATGCTCTGGAATTTTTGCTGGTGGGCGCGCGCGCCGTCCAGGTGGGGACCGCCAATTTCGTCAATCCGGGAGTGACCGGTGAAATCATCGACGGGATGAAGCGGTTTTTGGAAGTGGAAGGGCTCTCCTCGATATCGGACTTCATCGGCACGCTGGACACCGGCTGCCTTTTCCCCTTCGCCGAAGACGCGTGCAGCACCATCGAGATTTAGCCGGTTGTTGGTTGCGGGTTGCCGCCTCGGCTTCGCCGGGGCGAGCGGGTCAGGACCGGTCCGCCGCGACGAATTCTTTTCCCGCCCTGCGGCAGTCATCCAGCGCGGTGAGATGGCGCCGGATATCTCCCTTGGCGTCTATTTCCCGGAAGCAGAGTTCCCCGGCATAGGCGATGTCCAGAGCGTCGAAAAAATACCGGGACGTGAGGACGGCGCAGTCGAAAACCCGCTTTCCGCGGGTGGCTCCGGCGCTAAGCAGGAAACCTTTCCTGGCGCGGGGGGAATTTTGCACCTCCTGCCCCTGCCCGGCTCGCAGTTGCTTTCTCATGAAGGGGGCCTGGGAACGGTCGATCAGAAGCTTCAACTGGCCGGGCACTCCGTAGAAATAGATGGGGCTTGCCAGCACCACCCGGTCCGCCGCGTCCAGCAGGGAAATCACCCCGCCCATGTCGTCTTTTTGGATGCAGACGCCTTCGTCGTCGCAGTACCCGCACCCCAGGCAGCCGGAGATGCGGAGTTCCCGCGAATAGATCCGCTCCACCCGGAGCCCGGCCCCGGCCTCGCCGGCCGCCCCTTCCAGGAAGGCCTCGGCCATCTGGTCCGTGTTTCCGCCCTTGCGCGGAGATCCGAAAATGGCGGCTAAAAGCATTGCTCCCCTTTGCTGGGCTCCGGATGCCGGAGGTTCGTTACCGGCGTGCATTGGGCGGGCACGATAAAGCCGCGCCCATCAAACATAAATCCCGAATCCAACATCCGGCATCGAAAATTCCGCGTCCAACTACCCGGCTCCGCTGCAGGTCCGATTCGCTTTACAGCAAAATCCTTCTCTGCTAGGTTCTCGGGCGCAGTGTCGAGCGCCTGCCCTTCAAGCCGAGTTCAGACAAGGAGAGCGATTGATGCCCGAATGTATTTTCTGCCAGATAGTGGAAGGCCGGCTTCCGTGCGCCAGGATTTACGAAAACGAGCGCGTGCTGTGCTTCCTGGATATCAATCCCATCAACCCCGGCCACACCCTGGTGATCCCCAAGGCCCATTACGCGACCATGCTGGACATAACGGCGGAGGACATGCAGGCGTGTTCCCTGGTGACGCGCGAAGTCGCCCGCGCCATTTTCAGGGCCACCGGCGCACCGGGGATGAACCTGTTGCAAAACAACTTCCGGCCCGCCGGCCAGCACATCGACCACATCCACTTCCACCTGATCCCTCGCCGGGCAAACGACAACTTCATGACCACGTGGCCGGCAAGACCGGCGGACCCAAGCGAACTGGAAACCATGCTGGTAAAAATCACGGCACAGATGTAGCCGCCCGGAACACCGCACGCGACTTCGGAACTACTTGATCCCCTTGGAACTTTCCACGAACACCTTCTCATCCACGTTGCCGGAATCCGGGCCGCCGCAATCCGGAGTGTAGCAGGACACATCCACGAACTCGCATTTTTTCTTGCACGACGGGCAGGTTTCGGGCGGGGCCGCCACGTTGACCGTGTTGCCGCAATTGTTGCATTTCCATACCGCCATGGTGGTCTCCTCTTTTTCTAGAGTTACAAGGTTCGATATCGGCTTTATCATGGGCCATAAACATAATTCTGCAGGCGATTGATTGCCAGCGGACAGGGGCTCTTTTATGGAAACGGATGTTTATTTTACTAAAAAGAATAAGGAATGCCGCTGCACTCATCAGGATTCAGGGATGCGTTCGGGAAGGGAAATTACGGCGGCAACGCGGGCAAAACACGCTAAATTGCGCGCGTCTCGCTTTTGACGGGACGGTAAAAGCGTTCTATCTTTTCCTTTTTTGCGGCCCCGGAACGATTTTCGAATTTCCCGCCATGCCGGCTGAACCGGGAGGACATTCTCGTAAAATGGTCGAATTAAATTTGCTTCTTTTTGCTTTTTTGGTTCTCTATATCGGGCAAAACGCCTTCAAAATATGGATCGACACCACCAATATCCGGCATTCGGAAAAGAATTCCGCCAATGTTCCGCCCGGCTTCGAAGATTTCGTGAACCGGGAAAAACTTGCCAAAATGAACGCCTACCTGGGTGCAGGGGGCAGGCTGGGGATCTTCGAGCAAGTCGTCTCGGAGACGTTTCTCCTGGCCATCGTGATTTCCGGATTTCTTCCGCTGCTGGCGGCGGTGCTCGACCACGCCGACTTTTCGCTCATCCCGGCCGGGCTGTTGTTTTTTTTCATCCCCGGGGCCATCCAGTTCATGGTCGAACTCCCTTTCAGCTATTACCAAACATTCGTCATAGAAGAAAAATTCGGCTTCAACCGGTCCACCGTCACGCTGTGGGTCATGGACCACATCAAGTCCGGCCTGATCGGCATAGTGATTTTTGCCGTCCTTTTTTCCATTTTGATGCTCCTCATCCAAAGTTCGCCCGCCTACTGGTGGTTTTGGGGTTTCTTGCTGGTGGCGGCCGTCCAGGTGCTTCTGGCCGTCCTGTTCCCGGTCCTGATCGCGCCGCTGTTCAACAAGTTCGAACCGGTACACGACGAAGAACTGGCGCGCAGGATCATGCAGGTCATGACGGAAAACGGCATCCGGGTAAAAAAGATACTCCAGATGAACGAGGGCGTGCGGAGCCGCCACACCAACGCCTATTTCACCGGGATCGGCAAGACGAAGCAGATCGTTCTCTACGATACGCTTCTCGAATCGCACACCCACGACGAGATCTTGTCCGTGCTGGCCCACGAAGCGGGACATTTCCGGAAAAAACACGTGCTGAAACAGCTCGTCCTGTTCGGGGCGTTCAGCTTTGCCGCCTTTTACGTGACCTATCTTTTGATAAAGTGGCCGCTGCTGTACACGACTTTCGGGTTCGTCCAGCCTCTGCCCTACGCGGGGCTTTTTCTGGCCGGAATTTTTTGGCAGAAGGCCGGATTTTTCCTCCAGCCGCTCTACATGCGCCTGTCCAGGCGGTTCGAAATGGAGGCGGATTCCTTCGCGGTAACAATGCTGCGCACGGCCGCCCCGATGGTCTCCGCCCTCAAAAGGCTTGCGGCCGACAACCTGTCCAACCTGAACCCGCACCCGGCCTACGTGTGGTTTCATTATTCGCACCCGCCGATCCTTC
Source organism: Syntrophobacterales bacterium Delta_01 (assembly GCA_001603845.1). Taxonomy (GTDB): domain Bacteria; phylum Desulfobacterota; class Syntrophobacteria; order Syntrophobacterales; family Syntrophobacteraceae; genus SbD1. Next base: position 6,735 of record LUZZ01000218.1, read on the forward strand.
AGCGGGTCTCCCGGCTGGAGGCCGCGCAGGACCTCCTGAGGCCCGCTCCTGCGCCGGAAACCCGGTGAAATCATGATCGGCACGTTCATCAACATGGGGGCCATCGCCGCCGGAACGGCCCTCGGCGCATTCGCCGGCCCCAGGCTTCCCGGCCGCATGCGCCAGACGGTGCTCTACGGCATCGGGCTGGTGACCATCCTGATAGGGATCCAGATGTCGCTTCGCACCCAAAATTTGCTGGTGGTGATGGGGGCGCTGCTCATCGGCGGCATCCTCGGCGAGGCGATCGAGATCGAAGAGCGGGTCGAACGGCTGGGAGATTTTCTCCAGGCGAAGCTTGCGCGCGGTTCCGGGCGCTCGTTCGCCGAAGGGTTCGTCACGGCGAGCCTGGTATTCTGCGTCGGCCCGATGGCCATCCTGGGCTCCATCGCCGACGGGCTCAACGGGGATTACCGCCTGCTCTCCATGAAAGCGATCCTGGACGGGTTCGCATCGGTGGCCTTCGCGGCAAGCCTGGGGTGGGGCGTTTTGCTTTCCGCGGTCTCCATTTTCGTCTACCAGGGAGGGATCACGCTTTTTGCCGGCGCGCTGTCAAGCCTTTTGACCGACCCGATGATCGCCGAAATGACCGCCACCGGCGGCCTGATCATCATCGGCATCGGCTTGAAGCTGCTGGAAATAAAACAGCTCCGGCTGGCCAATTTCGTCCCGGCAATCGGCATCGCGCCGATCATCGCGGCGCTCCTGCCGGTGCTCAAAGGGCTGTGAGGGGGTCGCGGGTTGGGGAGTTGCGGGTTGGGGTTTTTTTCGATCCGTCTTCTGTCTTCCGCCTTCCGTGCTCCGTTCCCCCTCCCGAAAATCGTGCGGAAATGCGGCGGGAAGTTGACATGAATGTGAAGAAATGCTTTATATTGAGGTTTCCCATGTGTTCCGGCGGGCGAGAGTGGCGAAACTGGAAGACGCACTGGACTTAGGATCCAGCCCTGGCAACAGGATGGGGGTTCAAATCCCCCCTCTCGCACCAATAGGGGGGATCTATTTCCGGCTACAATACATTATCAGAAAGGTGAACGAGAGTGGAAATGAACGTTTCCGTCAGCGACATCAGCCCGGCTCAAAAGAGGCTTCAGGTGGAGATCCCCGCGTCCAGGGTCCGGGAAGAAATGGAACGAAAGTATCGAGATCTGGCAAAAAAAGCGAAGATAAAGGGGTTCCGCCCGGGCAAGGTCCCGAGGAGCATCATCAAGTCCTATTACGGGAAGGTGGTCGAGCAGGAACTTTCTTCGCACTTCATCCAGGACACTTTCCCCGACGCGCTCAAGGAAACCGACCTCAAGCCCCTGACCCAGGCCGACGTCAGCGAATCGAAATTCGAAGACGACGGTTCGTTTTCCTACTCCGCGCTGGTGGATATATGCCCGCCGTTCGAACTGCCGGACTATAAGGGGTTGAAGCTCTACAAGCCGGAGGCCAAGGTCGGCGAGGAGCAGGTGCAGGCGGAGATCGAGAAACTGCGCCAGGGTTATGCCCAGCTCCGCTCGATTGAAGACGAGCGTCCGGTGGCCGAAGGGGACGTCGCCGTGGTGGATTTTACGCCTTCGGTGGACGGAAAGGTTTACGAGAAGGGCGGGACGAAGGATTTCATGGTCGAGGTGGGCAAGGGGGAGATGCACCCCGATTTCGACAAGCAGCTCGTGGGACGGCGGGCCGGCGAGAGCTTCTCGTTCGAACTGGACTATGCCGATGACGCCCCCGCTCCCGAAATCGCCGGCAAGAGGGTCCATTTCGATCTGACCATAAAGGATCTCAAGGAAAAGGAAGTTCCGGAACTAAACGACGAATTCGCTCAGTCGATCGGCTCCGGGCAGTTCGAAACGCTGGACAGCCTGGTGAAAGAACTCCGCGAGCAGATGACGAAGCGTGAAGAGGAAAGGCAATCCACCATGCTGGGAGAGCAGATTACCGAAAAGCTGCTCCGGCAGGTCAAATTCGAACTCTCCCAGAAGGTGATCGACAACGAAACCGACCGGATGGTCGAAAACCTGAAATATCAGTTCGAAAGCCAGGGGCTTTCATTCGATACCGCCCGGTTCAACTCGCCCGAGTTTCGGACCGGCTACCGGGCGCAGGCGGAAAGAAGCGTGCGCACGCAGGCCGTGCTGGACAGGATTGCCGATGCGGAGCAAGTCAGCCTGAGCGATGAGGAAAACGACGAGGTCTACCGCGAGGTGGGAAGGGTGTACGGCATGACGCCCGAAAAGGTGCGCACCTCGTTTGCGGATTCCGCCATCGTCGAGCAGGCGCGCGACAGGAAGCGCGAAACTAAGGTACTGGCCCTGATCAAAGATGCGGCGGTCTACGTGGACACGATCGAGGACGCCGCGGACGACGCGCAGGCCGAAACGCAAGGGGCGGCAGGGGAAGACAAGGGTTCCGAAGAATAGCTGCTGCCCGGAACACCGCGAAGGCCCGGCGCAGGCCGGCTTCCATGGAAATACCCGGCCGCGGCTGAGCGCGCAGAAGCGATGGACGGCAATGTTTTGGCGTCCTTTCCGGGAAACAGGGCTATTTGGACGGATCGTAATCTTCCATAAGGAGCGATATATTATGGGACTCATTCCAATCGTCATAGAGCAGAGCAGCCGGGGCGAGCGCGCCTTCGACATCTATTCCAGGCTTCTGAGGGACAGGATCGTTTTTCTGGGAACGGCCGTTTCCGATGAAGTCGCCAATGTGATCATCGCCCAGATGCTGTTTCTCGAATCGGAAGACCCGGACAAGGACATCCACTTCTACATCAACTCCCCGGGCGGCCTGGTAACGGCGGGCCTCGCCATCTACGATACCATGCAATACATCAAGCCGCAGGTCTCCACCCTGTGCATGGGGCAGGCCGCCAGCATGGCCGCGATCCTGCTGGCAGCGGGGGAAAAGGGCAAGCGGTATGCCCTGCCCCACGCCCGCATCATGCTCCATCAGCCGATGGGCGGGTTCCAGGGGCAGGCGGCCGACGTGGATATCCAGGCCAAGGAGATATTGAGGCTGCGCGAGGACCTGAACAAGATCCTGGTGCATCACACCGGGGCGCCCATCGAGAAAATCCAGCGCGACACCGACCGCGATTTCTTCATGTCCGGAGAACAGGCCAAGGACTACGGCCTGATCGACGAGGTCATCCTGGACAGGATCGACCGGCCGCTGAAACCGGTCTGATCCGGCATCTATCGAAACCGAGACCCCATAACCCCCGCGGATTCGACGCCTGCGGGGGTTATTTTTTCGGGAGGGGGAGTTCGCGTGCTCTTGCCGGTTTCCGCCCCGGAACGGCGAAGCGATGGGGGCGGGAACACTTTTTTTTATTACTTCCCGAACCCTTGTTCCTTCCCGCACAATTCCCGATACATTCCCCATACATACCCCGAATGTATTCTCCCCGGATGCTTGATCCGGCCTCTTCGAATGTCATTCCTAAACACTTTTATTATCAAGCCCGGCGGCCATAATTCCGATATGCTTTCCGATGGGCCTGCCCGTGGAAATCCGTTTGCCTTTCCCAACTCCAGCGGATAAATCGTAACCAAGAACTTATCCGGGATCGGAGTTACTGTTTACGGAGTTCCAAAAACCGATGCGCCACTTCCACCTCACTTTACTGATCGCGGCATGCCTGTGCGTGTGCTGGTTCGTATCCCCCTGCTCGTGGGGGGGCACCCCGGATCCCGTACGCATCGGCGCCACCTTATCGCTTACGGGCAAGTACGCGGAACCTTCCGGTATGGTTCGCAACGGCTACCGGCTTTGGCAAAAACAGGTCAACGCCCGGGGCGGCCTCCTGGGAAGACCGGTCCAACTGATTTTCTACGACGACCGGAGCAGCCCCGAACTGGCGGCCCGGTTTTACGAGAAATTGATAACCGACGACAAGGTGGACCTCGTGCTTTCGCCTTACAGCACGCCGCTCACTGCCGCCGCGGCCGAAGTCACCACCCGGCACGGCTACACCATGCTGGCGGCCGGCGCGGGGGGCGAAGAAGTCTGGAGCGGGAGATATAGAAACGTTTTCGGGGTTTACGGCCCGGGGAAGCGATACTTCGTCGGCTTCCTGGACATCATGGCGAGCAACGGGCTGAATACGGTGGCCATCGTCTACGAAAACAGCTCTTTCCACAGGGACGTGGCCGCCGGCGCGGTCGAATGGGCCGGGCGCTTCGGGCTCAAGGTCGTGCTGTGCGTCCCGTACGATTCAGGCCAAAAGGAACTCCCCGACATCCTCAAACAGGTGATGAAGGCAAAGCCCGACGGGCTGATTTTTTCTTCGTACCCCAAGGACTCCTACCTGATGCTCGATTTGATGCAGAAGGCTAAATACAGGCCGAAGGCGCTGGGACTTCCCATCGCCTCGACCTACCCGGATTTCTACAAGGAGGCCGGTCCCATCGCCGAGGGCATTTTCGGGGCCTCTCAGTGGGAACCCGACGAGCGCATCCCCTTTCCCGGCACCCGCAAATTCATCGCCGATTTCACCGCGTTTGCCAAAACAGCGCCCTCATACCATGCGGGTTCCGCTTACGCCGCCTGCCAGATACTGGAAAACGCCATCAACCACTGCCGGTGCCTGGACCAGTTCATGATAGCGGATTTTATCCGGTCCCTGGACAGCGTGACCATCACCGGCCGCTTCAAGGTCGACCAGGACGGGAAACAGACCGGGCACAACACGATCATTATCCAATGGCAAAACGGCAGGAAGGAAATCGTGTTTCCCGCCAACATGAGGACTGCGCCTCCAAGGCTTTGATTCAAAGGGGTTTTTGCATGCGCAGATTCTGGGCCGCCGCCAAAAACCGCATCGTGTTCTCGATGATTCTGCCGGTGTTCCTCGTCGGCCTGGCCATTTCGGCCCTGTCCGTCTACCTGGGGACCAAGCCGGTGATTTCCTTCATCGTGGGGCGCGCCGATGCGGTACTCCGGCTGGCCACCGATCTCGGCATGGAGGTCTGCGACGAAAGGCTGGACTATCTTCTCAGCCTCAGGATGGAAAACGATCCGGAAATGCTGGCGTCCCTGAGAAGAGAAGCCATCAACGGGGTGCTCGAAATCAGCAAGCGGCTCGATCACGTTCAAATGATCATCGTCGAAAACGGCGATACGGTGGTCGGGTCGTCGGAAAACCCGCCGAGTTGGGTGCCGTCCCACCTGGAGAAGCAAAAGAGCCCCATTCTGACCCATACCGTCAATGGAGAGCTGGTGCGCATTCACTACCAGTATTTCCCTCTCTGGCGGTGGCACATCATCAGCCTCCTTCACGAACACGATTACATGGGGCCGGTACGGCTGGCGAAGACGGCCATCCGGGTCGTCACCCTGAGCGTTTTCTTCCTGGTCACGGCCATGGTGGTGATCCTTTTCAACCGGATGGTCAGCAAGCCGCTCAAAAGGATCATCAGGGCCGCCGAAGGAGTGGCCCAGGGCCGCTACACCAGGCTCAACCTGAAAAGGCTCGATGAAGTCGGCCAGGTCGCACAGGCCATCGATTCCATGGTGGGCAGCCTGAAAGAGGACAAAAACTGGATCAACTCCATCATGTCCAAGCTCAAAGAATCCGAGGAACGCTACCGGCTGCTCACCGAGAACTCCCTGGCAAACATCATCATGGTGCAAAACGGGGTCGTCATCTACGCCAACCGCGCCACCCTGACCACGCTGGGCTACACGGCCGAAGAACTCTACGGCACCGATATCCTGGACCTGGTCCACCTCGACGACCGCGCGCTGGTCAGCCAGAAGATGCTGGACCGGACTGAAGAAGACCAGAGGCCGGACTACTACGAGTTCCGGTACGTGACCCGGCAGGGCCGCACCCGGTGGCTCGAAATGCTGACCGCCCCCAGCCTGTACAAGGGCAAGACCGTCACGCTCGGCCACGCCATCGACGTCACCGACAAAAAAATCGCCAAGGAAGAACAGAGACTGCTCCAGGACAAGCTGCAGCACGCCCAGAAACTGGAAGCCCTGGGGACCATCGTGGGTACCGTGGCGCACGATCTCAACAACATCCTGGCCGGCGTGGTCGGATATCCCGACCTCATGCTGCTCCAGGTCCCGGCAGACAGTCCGCTTCGCAAATACATCACGGCCATCCAGCAGTCGGGCCAGAAGGCGGCGGCGGTCGTGCAGGACCTCCTGACCATGGTACGGCGGGGCGTGGTGGTGAAGGAAGTGGTCAATTTAAACAGCATCGTTTCCAACTACCTGAAGTCCCCCGAATTCGAAAAGCTGAAGACCCTGCATGCCAACGTTTCGTTCCGGACCGACCTGGATGCCGATCTACTCAACACCTCCGGGTCGCGGATCCACCTTCTGAAAACGTTGATGAACCTGGTTTCGAACTCCGCCGAGGCGTCCCCGGAAGGGGGCCTGACCCGCATCAGCACCCGAAACCGCTATGTGGACCTGTCGCTCCCCGGCTATGACGGCAACATCGAGGAAGGGGAATACGTCGTCCTGAGCGTATCGGATACCGGGGTGGGGATCGAGCGGCAGGATCTGTCCAGGATCTTCGAACCGTTTTATACCCGCAAGGTCATGGGCAGGAGCGGCACCGGGCTGGGCATGGCGGTGGTGTGGTCCACGGTCAAGGACCATCACGGCCATATCCGCGTGGATACCGAAAAGGGCCGGGGCACGACATTCGATCTCTATTTTCCGGCAACCCGGGACAACCTGCCCCGCAGCATCGACAGCGTCCCCCTGGAGACCTTCAAGGGCACGGAAACCATACTGGTCGTGGATGACGTGCGGGAGCAAAGGGAGCTTGCCCGCGAGATGCTGAGCGGCCTCGGCTACCGGGTGAAGATGGCCGCCAGCGGCGAGGAGGCCGTCGAGTCCGTCAGGGCGTCCGCGCCGGACCTGCTGGTGCTGGACATGATCATGGATCCGGGCATCGACGGCCTGGACACCTACCGGAAGATCATCGAGCTGCGCCCCGGCCAGAAGGCGATCATCGCCAGCGGCTTCTCCGAAACCGACCGGGTGAGGCAAACGCAGGAACTGGGCGCCCGCACCTGCATCCTCAAGCCCTACACCCTGGATAAACTGGCCGCCGCCGTCAGGGAGGAACTGGACAGAACGCTCGACGCGTGAGCGGGGAGTTGGGGATTGTGGATTGTGCAGCCGGTATTTTTGTTTTGGAACCTGCCCGCAAGCGGGCTTGATTCTTGCCGGAAAACCTGTTGGACGCGCCGAACGCACCCCGTATTTCGGGCTTATAATTCCCGCTTATTGAAATCGTTCATGGCGGCGGAAAGGCAGGTGGCGAGGACGGCGCACGCGGCTTCTTCGGCGTGGTCCGTCATGGTTTCGAATTCCTGCCGGTCTTCGGGGTACGGGGGCTGGAGAACGAAGGTCTCGACCGGTTCGCCGTGTTTGGGGCGGCCGATTCCCAGCTTCAGGCGGGCAAAATCCTGCGTGCCCAGGTGGTCGGTAATGGACTGAACGCCCTTGTGGCCGCCCGAACCGCCCTTCCTGGCGATGCGTATCCGGGCGAACGGCAGGTCCAGGTCGTCGTGCACCACCAGCGCCTGTTGAGGCGAAATCCCGAAATATTTCAGGATCTCCCCTACCGCTTCCCCGCTCCGGTTCATGAAGGTCAGAGGCTTCACGAAGAGGACCTTGCGCCCCTCGGCGATGCCGGCCCCCCAGCTCGCCCGGAACTTTCGTTCCTGCATCCCGATGCCGTACCGCCGCACCAGGCGGTCGACAACCCGGAATCCGGCGTTGTGGCGCGTATTCTCGTACTCGTTTCCGGGGTTTCCCAGGCCGATAACCGCGGCTATCTTCTCTTCTCCGGAAGTCCGGCAGGGGTCGCTCATCTCGTCAATCAGCCCGAGGCTGCTCCGCACAGGGGTAGTGGGGCACGGCGGTCGTGCCGATCCATTCCCGGCCAAAACACAAAAACGGTGGGCACGGACAGCCGTGCCCACCTGTAATCCGGTCTTTCCAATTTGCGTTCGCGGGCGTCGAAGCGACTACTGCTGCGACTCTTCCGCCGCCTCTCCCTCTTCGGGCTGGGCGGCGCTTTCCGGCGCCTCAATGCTCACCACGCCCATCGTCGGGTCGTCGACGAACTCGTAGGGGCCCTGCGCTTCGAGGCTTCCCACGTGCAGTATCTGCCCGAGGTCCAGGGAGGTGATGTCGACGGGGATGCTTTCCGGGATCTGGTTCGGCAGGCAGCGCACCGACAGCGTGCGCTGGATCAGGTTGACTTCCCCGCCCTTCTGCGCCCCGATCGAATCGCCGGTCAGTTCCACCACCACTTCGATAACGATCGGCTGATCGAGCGGGACCTCGTAGAAATCGACGTGAAGGAAGCGCCTGCGTACGGGATGCACCTGGATTTCGCGGATCAGCACCTGCTTTGCCGCGCCCGTTGCATCCTGGATTTTGAGATTGAGCAGCCTGCTTTCCCCGCCCGTATCCCTGAGCATCTTTTCGAGCTGAGGGGCCGAAACGCTAAGAGGCATGGGCTCGGTCTTGGGGCCGTAGAGCACTGCCGGGAC
>LUZZ01000219.1 GCA_001603845.1 Syntrophobacterales bacterium Delta_01
GATTTCCATCCCGGACACACATGAGTGTGGAGCCGCCACAGTATGCCCAGAAACGACCTCGGACGGGCTTCGGCTTTTTTCCGGAAATAGCATTGTTCGCAACTCGCCTTCTTCTCACCGGCCATGGCATTCTCTCCCGTTCGCAGCGTGGAGTTCTTTCCATTCGGCGCTTCGACCGGGAATCGCAGGCCCCGTTTTACCCGGAGCGCCGTGCTCCAGTATAAATTAGCGAAGAATTCCCCTTTTTATACCAGATTATCTTCAAGAAGGTATCGAAGAATGCCTTTTTCCTCAACCGGCCGGCAACATCGATGAGGCCGCCTGCCCATGGGGCCGGTTCTAACCCGTCATTTGAAGCCACTCCCGATACGTTCAGGCCCTCAGGCGAATATCGGCGCCGATTACGCCCGCTATCCTGCCCTCCCTGTCCCGCAGCGGCAGGGATATCGTGCAGCAGGGGGCCTGGGTGATCGCCGAAACATACGGGGGAGAAACGTATTCTCCACCTTCCATGGCCTTTTGCCACCAGGGCCGCACGGAGGCGTTGTCGAGGCCGGCCGGCGGCAGGGAACAGATGAAATCCCCGTCGGCCGTGTTCGAATATACGGCTTCGATGAGGCGCGAGTGAGTCTCGATCCACCGATGGAGCATCTCGCTGTGCGCCAGGGGCTCCAGCGTCCGGATCCGGTCGTCGGCCGCAAGCTCCTCCAGGTCATTTTGAATGGAATGGATCTCATCGACCGACAGGCGGCTTTGCCCGTACGTGAAGGCGATCAGATCGCCGAGGGATTTCCTGATCGCTTCACTCTGGGCGCTCAGTTTCCCGGAAGAATCCGACATGCGTACGGCATTGCCCGACGTTTCCTCCGACGCCTGTCGGATCTCGGTCAGCGAAGCGTGCGCGTGCTCGATGCCCGTGGACTGCTCGCGCGATGCGACGGCGATCTCCTCAACGTATTGCCTCACCTTCCCGGCGCTGTGCAAGATTTCATCGAACGATTCGGCCGTCCGGGAACTCAGGACCGAACTTGCCTCCACTTTTCGGATCGTGTTTTCAATGAGCCCCATGGTCCTTTTCGCCGCTTCGGCGCTGCGTTCGGCCAGGGAGCGGATTTCATCGGCAATGACCGAAAACCCCAGGCCCGATTCGCCCGCACGGGCGGCTTCCACCCCGGCGTTGATCGCCAAAAGGTTGGTCTGGAAAGCTATTTCGTCGATATCCTTGATCACCCCCCGGCTCTGCGAAGCGGTATCGATCATCTCCCGCATCGATTTGATCAGATTTTCAACGGTCCGCGCCGTATTCTCCATCGTGGCGCTGCTGTGTTTCATCAGCGCATCGGTCCTCGATGCATTGTCCGCGTACGTGCGGGTCATGGCCGTCATTTCTTCCAGGTAGGACGAAGTCTGCTCCAGGGCGGCGGATTCCTTTGCGGCCGCGTCCGCCAGGGAGTGGCTGGAAAGAAGAATTTCGTAAGAAGTGCCGTCGATTTGCCCGGCCGCGTTGTCCATCTCGCCGTAGATGCTTCGCAGCACTTTCCGCACCCCGCGGCTGGTGGTCACCGTCCATGCGATTCCCACCACCAGCACCAGGCCGATCAAAAATGTCACGGGCGCCGTCATGGCGTCCAACGCCGCGACGACCCCCTCCGGGGTCATTTTCCCCGCCGCCACCGCTGCTTTGAAATCCGACACGGCAAGGAACAAATAAATGCCCATCGCCGCAAAACCGGTCAAAACGAGTCCGAAACCTATGAGTATTTTCCTGTCGATCGCCAATCCTCGCATTCCCCGAACATCCTCTCCACCAGGTTTTCGAATGGTACGGCCCTCTTGCCGGCGCAAGGACGCACAACCACCTTCGAGTAACGATTACTCTTCGCGAAGGCTTGAGCAAAAAGAGTGCCGAAATTCTCCTGAGGGCAATATTGAGAACCAGTGCCGTTTCGCGGGGACGAAACGGCAAAAACGGTCCTGGTTTCAGGCGAGATAAAGATACATTTTTGTACCGAGCGCAATCCATCACAAGACAACGTACCAAAAATGTTTCCTGCCGGAACCGGAAGCCTACGCGGAAAGACGGAAATCGTCTTTTCCCGCTCGGAAACACTGCCGGAGCGGAGCATGGAAGCGGCCTCCAAGGACCGGAGCCTACAACCCCACTCACCTATTTCAAAATGATCCTACTCCCATTCCTTTCAGCTCGGATTGCTTTTCGCAAATATACCGGCCATAAACGTGCATCTCTGCCCGATGGGAGATTCGACTATAATAGGAACTCCCTATTAGACAAATAGATTATATTAATCTACGATGCGGGCGAATTTCGAGCGCCTGTACCGTGCGGAAGGGATCTTGAGGTCGCAAATCGGTTCGAAGCGCCATGGGGGAATTGAACATCAATCGCTGCACAGACCAAGGAGCAAAAATGAAAAGGCTGGATGGAGGATCGCACGCGCTGGTTCGACTTGCTTTGACTTGTCTGATCGCCCTTTTTGTCCTGGTGATCGCCGCTAACGCGGGGTACGCCGCCGACGAGAAGAAGCAATCCATTCCCACTCTTAAGGTAGGCTACATCTTCACCAATCACCACACACCGCTCATTGTGGCGGCATCCAAGGGAGAGCAGTTCAAGACCAACGGAATATACCTCAAGGAAATCGCTCCCCGGCAGCGGTACGAACTCATTTCACAGGGCAAGAAAACCGCCGTGATTGACCTGGTGACCAGCAAGAGCGGATCGGAATCCATCACCCTTTTCGCCCAGAAACACCTGGACCTCGCCATGGCTTCCATAACCGCGGTCATGGCCGGTATCGATCAGGGCACGCCCATCAAGGTCATAAGCCCGCTCCAGGTCGAGGGGATGGCCCTCGTCTTTCCCAAGGCCAGCCCGATAAACGACTGGGACGGCCTGATGAAACGTATCAAGTCTTCGAAGGGGGCTGTTAAAATCGGCTACCATTCACCCACCAGCGCTCCGAAGATCGTCATCGAGCGCGGCCTCCAACAGGCCGGCATCAAAGTGACCCATGACGCCAACGACAGTTCGGCAGAGGTCCTGCTGGTCGATCTCAAGAGCACCTCCAACCTGATTCCGGCGCTTCTCAGCAAACAGGTGGACGGATGGGTGGGTCCCTCTCCTTTTCCCGAGCTGGCCGTGACCCAGGGAGTGGGGAAGATAGTGGTGAACCTGCGCGACCTGCCTCCCAAAGGCTTCTGGAACGACTTTCCCTGCTGCGTGACCGCCGCACGTGAGGATGTCATCAAAGAGCACCGGGACATCGTGCAGCAACTCGTCCAACTGATCGCCCACGCATGCGACTGGAGCAACAAGAACAAGGCCGAAGCGGGCGAACTGACGGCCAACTGGATAGGCATTCCGGTCGAAGCCGCCAAGGCATCGACTCTCGTCTACGTCACCCAGTTTTCGGACAAGTGGTACCGGGGGGCCGGGACCTACATGGAAATCCTGAACGACATGGGCAATTTCAAGGGCGCGCTCAAGGGCAAAACCATGCAGGAAATGAAGCCCGTCATGATAGACACTTCCTTCATAGAGAAAGTGAAGCTCTAGTCGAAAAATGAAAGAGTCTTCAGAGCTTACAAACGTACCGGCCTGCTCTCGGCCGGCGCCTCCGGAAAGTCGCGGCAACGGGCTGGCAAAGCTTCGCGGCCACGCTTTCCGGGCGGCGCTGCCGGTGATCGCCCCGATCTGCTTCCTGGCGATCTGGGCATATGCCGCCTATTATACCGCCAACGAAATCATCCTGCCGGGCATCCAGAGCGTGGGGACGCTGCTGGCGCATCCGGGGCAGAGCCTGCTGAGCATGGGATCGCTGGCATCCAATATCGCCGTCAGCCTCGCCAGGGTGGTGGTGGGATACGTGGTCGCGGTGATCATAGCCGTGCCGCTGGGCATCCTCATGGGATACTACGCCACCATCTACAAGCTGCTCAACAGCTTCATGGGTCTTTTCCGGCCCATCCCGCCTCTTGCCTGGGTGCCGCTGGTGCTCGCCTGGTTCGGGGTGGCCAGCATGGCGAACCTGCTGGGCGTCGAGGGAGGGCAGCTCTACCTGTACTTGAATAATATGAAGCTCTCCATGATCTTCATCATCTTCATCGGAGCGTTTTATCCCATTTTCACCAGCTCCATCTACGGAGTCAAAAGCGTCAAGAAGGCGCTGGTGGATTCCGCCCTGGTGCTGGGAGCGGGGAGAGCCGACATCTTTTTGAAAATCCTCATTCCCGCTTCGGCCCCCTCCATCGTAAACGGCATGCGCATCGGCCTCGGGGTGGCCTGGATGTGTCTCGTTTCGGCCGAAATGCTTCCGGGCAGCCTTTCGGGGGTCGGCTACCTGATCACGCACGCCTATACGGTAGGAAGAACCGATGTGGTCATTGCCGGCATGATCAGCATCGGGGTTGTGGGGGCCACGCTGGATACCGTTTTCCGAAAGGTCGAAGAAAGGAAGTTTGCCTGGCAGTGCCTGGTCAGGTAGTGTTTTTACCATGCAGGAACCCATCATAAGCATTCAAAGCGTTTGCAAGTCCTACAGGACGGAAAGAACCCAGGTAGAGGCGCTTGCCGACATCAACATGAAGGTTGATGAAAACGATTTCATCTGCATGGTCGGCCCGTCCGGGTGCGGGAAATCCACCCTGCTCCGCATCGTGGCCGGCCTTGACGTCGCCACTTCCGGCACGGTCCTCTACCGGGGCACTCCACTGGCCAAACCACGGCGCGAAATCGGAATGGTCTTCCAGGAATACTCCCTTTTGCCGTGGCGCTCCGTCCTGGATAACGTGGCCCTCGGGCTCGAATTCGGCAGGATGGGCCGCAGGGAGCGGTTGCGCGTGGCCGGGGACTTTCTGAAAACCGTGGGCCTGGACGGCTTCAAGGAGGCCCTTCCCCATGAACTCTCCGGGGGGATGCAGCAGCGGGTGGCCATCGCCAGGGCGCTCGCCAACAACCCCGATCTCCTGCTGATGGACGAACCCTTCGCGGCCGTCGACGCCCACACCAGGATTTTGCTCCAAAAAGAACTGCTGAAGCTCTGGGAGCAGAACCTCAAAACCGTGGTGTTCGTCACCCACAGCGTGGACGAGGCGATCTACCTGGCCGACCGCATTGTGGTCATGTCGGCGCGTCCGGGAAAGATCACGGAACTCATCGACGTGGCGATGCCCAGGCCCCGCCACCGTGCAAACCCCGAATACGGCCGGTTGGCGGAAAAAATCCTGGACCTCCTGGAACCGTAACCCCACCACCTTGTGCCGGCCGATCCGGCCGGCAGTATGGTCACCCCACCTCACCCGCCATCGCGACGTCCCGCCCTGGGAGGCACCCCAATGCTGTTGACTTTAAGCTCCTCCCCCTTTGATGGGGGAGGCAGGGTG
>LUZZ01000220.1 GCA_001603845.1 Syntrophobacterales bacterium Delta_01
CTTCCAATGGATGGAACGGCACGACCCGTGGGCATACCGCGCCATTATCGAAGCCGACCGGGAAAGCGTCAAGTTACGAAGTGGTCACGGAAACGCCCTCGCCCAGGTTTATAACCATATTATCATGCCGCTGGCAAACCGGCGCGACAAGGTGACGGAGGTCCTGTGGGGCATTCGGGACTTCGAGCACCGCTTCGGACGGCGCCCGGAAGGAATGTGGCTGGCCGAAACGGCGGTGGACCGGGAAACCCTGGCCGCGCTGGCGGATGCCGGGATCAAGTTCACCATTCTTTCGCCCTACCAGGCGGCCCGGTGGAGGCCCATCGGCCCCCCGGCGCCCCAGGACTCCGCCCCGGCGCCCAGGGCCGGCCGGCCGGCCCCCCGGGAAGGCCAGTGGCGCGACGCGCGCGACGGGACGATTCCCACCGGCCGGCCGTACCGCTGCGATTGCGGGAACGGCAAATCCATTCATGTCTTTTTCTACGACGCCCAACTGGCGCGCGGGGTGGCGTTCGAGCGGCTGCTGGAGCACAGCAGCAAGCTCCTGGCGCAAATCGAAAGGAGCTACACCGCCGGCCGCGAACGGTCCGGGGACGAGGAACCGTGGCTGGTCAACGTGGCCACGGACGGCGAATCCTACGGCCACCATTTCAAGTTCGGCGACATGGCACTGGCGGCCGCTTTCCAGCAACTCGAACGCGACCCGGACGCCGAAGTGACCAATTACGGGGCCTTCCTGGCGGCCTTTCCGGTGAGCGCCGAGGTGGAGCTGATCGAAAATACGGCCTGGAGCTGCGCGCACGGCCTGGGACGGTGGAGCTGCGACTGCGGCTGCCACGTGGGCGGAGGACCGGGCTGGAACCAAAAGTGGAGGGCGCCCCTGCGCGCGGCCCTCAATCTGGCACGGGACGCCATGGCCGCTCATTTCGAGCAGGAGATGAAAAAGCTTTGCCGGGACCCGTGGAAAGCCAGAAACGATTATATCGACGCAATCCTCGATCCCAAGGGGGGAATGGATAAGTTCCTGCAACACCACCTGGGCGAGGGCCGCACTTCGGCCCGGGCGCCGAGGTTCCTGGAACTGCTGGAGATGCAGAGGTTTGCGCTCTACATGTTCACGTCGTGCGGGTGGTTTTTCGACGATATCAGCCAGATCGAATCGCTGCTCATCCTCAAGTTCGCCTCGCGGGCCATGCAACTCGCGGAAAGGACGGGAGCGGCCCCCATCGAGCCCGGCTTCCTGAAGATCCTGGAAACGGCCCCCACCAACTCGACCGCATACAAAAACGGCACCGACGTCTACCTCCGGGCGGCAAAAACCCAGCTTGCGGACAAGCGCCAGGTGGCCGCCAATTACGCCATCCAGACCCTGGCCCGCACCTCCCAGAGGCAGTTTCAAATATACACCTACGGCATCACCCCCAGCCGGGAGGACGACCTGGGGGCCAACCCCGTCCCGTGCCTGTGCGGGCAGGTGACCGTGAAAAACAGCCGGACCTTTTCCGAAGAGCGGTTCGTATACGCGGTGCTCCATTTCGGCGGGCTGGATTTTCGCTGTTCGGTAAAACCGGACGGGGGCGACTCCGAGTACGACGCACTCCTGGAAGAGCTTCAGGAGTGCGTCGAGCGGCAGAGCACCGTGGAGATGCTGCGGGTGCTCGACCGGAGGTTCGGCCCGGATTATTTCGGCCTGAACGAGCTTTTCCGGGACCTGGGAGCATCGGTGGCCCTGGAGATAAGCAGAGGCGCGCTGGCCACCTACACCGACCTCCAGCGGGGCCTGTTCCACGTGTACAAGCCCCTGATTTCGTCGCTCAGGCAATGGGGGATCCGGGTCCCGGCCGACGTCCGGGGGGCGGTGCGGCGGGTGTTGAGCGAAGAGGCCGAACAGCTCGTGCAGAACATGATCGTCCACGAACGGGAAAATCTTTCGTCCGGGGCCCCCTGGAACTCTACCGATTTTTTCTTCCGGGCGCATCTTGCCCGGCTGCACTCCCTGCTGGAAGAAGCGAAAACGTGGGGCGTTTCGCTCCAGACCGAGGCCCTTTCGGCGGAGATGGGCAAGGAACTGGTGCAGAGCGCCGCGGGGCTTGCCGACAGGTTCTACCAGGCGGAGGCCGGGCGGCTGTTCCGGCTGCTCACCATCTGCGAGGAGCTGTCCGTCCGGCCCGAAAACTGGACGCTCCAGACGCTGTATTTCGAGTTCGTTACCCGGGGAGTGGAACGGCCGGAGCTTTTCGGGCGAATCGCCAACGTTGAAGAATTTTTGAAGCAGCTCGACCGGATGTTGTGGTGCCGCTTCGCCCTGCTCTACCGCGAAGCCCCGCAGCCGGCCGCGGCAGTCCCCGCCAAACCTGCCCTGAAAGTCGTTCATAAACAGGGACGGCGCGGTTCGGATTGATAAAACCTTCCGGATTGTCTAAGATAGAGCGAGATTGCGGGTGGCGGCCGCGGGCCGGGTACACCGCCGGGGGCCGGAGGCTCCCGCTTCGCTTTATCGTTTTGCCGCCCGAGTGCGGGTTATGCCGGATCGACTGGAGATAAGAACATGTGTGAAGCCAATGCGTATTATCTGAAAGAGGGCAAGGAAGAACTCATCCTGGAATCGGTTGACAAAATCGAGGACAAAGGGGACCACATCAGGATCGAGAGCATATTCGGCGAACAGAAAATCGTTCACGGTCGCATCAAGAGCATGTCGCTGGTAAACCACAGGGTCGTGATCGAACAATAAGGACGCGGGACCGCAAAGCTCCAGCCGTCTTTCCACGCAGGAGGTGCGGGATTGAGGTCCGCATCTCCCGCTCCGTGGGATCTTTCGTACAGCCGCAGGAATGCCTTCAGCCGGGGCGGGCGCGGGGACCGCTCTACTGCCGAACCCACCCGCAATTAGGGTGTTTTCCCCATTTCGATCTTTCGCGACAGGCTCTATCCTTCCCGTAATGCAGCAAGTGCTGCCCGCAAACCATTGCATCGAAAAAATCCCGTCGATACGGAGACTTGCAGAAAATATCCCGGTGCGGGACGTGTAATGCCGATGCGTTCGGGCCGATTTTCGAACGAGCGGCGGAAGGCTTCCTCCGCACCCCCCGGATCGGGCCGCACACGCGGGCAGGCATCGAATCCCGGAAAAAGGAATGAACATGGACCTGGCGGTTAAGCGCAAAATGCACCAGTTTTACCTGAAATGTGAAGAAAAAGCGGACAAGATGATCAAGCGGGGCGTCGCTCCCTGGAGGGCCAGGGAAGCAGCCTGTAAAATCGACGGCAATCGTCCGCAACCTCGAAAAACCGGGAAAAGGGAGTAGTTGCCGGTTGCGGCCCCTTCGGGGCACGGCCGGGGCAAAGCCGCGAATCGGCGGTTCGGGGGGTTTCCTCCCCTGCTTTTTCGTGGTACTAAAACGATTGCGCAAAAATTCCCAGTTCTGTAGTGTGGGCACGGCCTTGTCGTGCCCATTGCTTTTGGGGCCGCGCATCGTCGCGCCCGCAGCCGGGCACCGCCGTCCGGTGTGGGTGGGCACGGGTTTTTGTGTCCACCGTTCCGCATGAAGGGCCAAAGACGGGCAGCGGGCACCCAAAAGGGTGTCGCCCAAACGTGGGACTTCACAAATTAAGGGTAACCCATCAAAATCGTCATTCCCGCAGCGCTTTTGGGTGGGAATCCGGTGTCTTTCCGCCGGATTCCCAATCCGGCCCGGGGACCAGCGGATATCCGGCACCCAACATCCTGCACCTGGCACCGAGGAGACCATGACGGAACCGAACAAGATCATCTACTCCATGGTTGGAGTGAGCAAGTATCACGATAAAAGACCAATCCTCAAGGATATCTATCTTTCCTACTTTTACGGCGCGAAGATCGGCGTGGTGGGCCTCAACGGGGCCGGCAAAAGCTCGCTCCTGCGCATCCTGGCCGGCGTGGACAAGGACTTCAACGGCAAGACCGTCGTATCGCCCGGCCACACCATCGGACTCCTGGAGCAGGAGCCGCGGCTGGACCCCGCCAAGACGGTCCGCGAGGTCGTCGAGACGGGCGTGCAGGAAACGGTGGACCTGCTCAACGAGTTCAACCGCATCAACGAGCGGTTCGCCGAACCGATGTCCGACGAGGAGATGGACAAGCTCATCGCACGGCAGGCGGAGGTGCAGGAAAAACTGGACGCCGTCGATGCCTGGGACCTCGATTCCAGGCTGGAAATGGCCATGGACGCCCTGAGGTGCCCGCCGGGAGACACGCCGGTGAAGATCCTGTCCGGGGGCGAGGTGCGCCGGGTCGCCCTCTGCCGCCTGCTGCTCGAAGCCCCGGATATCCTGCTCCTGGACGAGCCGACCAACCACCTGGACGCCGAATCCGTGGCCTGGCTCGAACAGCACCTCAGGCGGTATCCCGGCACGGTGATTGCCGTCACCCACGACCGGTACTTCCTGGACAACGTGGCGGGCTGGATCCTGGAACTGGACCGCGGCCAGGGGATTCCGTGGAAGGGCAATTATTCGTCGTGGCTCGAACAGAAGAGCCAGCGGCTCAAAAACGAGGAAAAAAGCCAGACCCAGCGGCAAAAGACCCTGGAGCGCGAGCTGGAGTGGATCAGGATGTCGCCCAAGGGGCGGCACGCCAAGTCCAGGGCACGCATCAAGGCCTATGAATCGCTCCTGGGAGAAGAACACGAACGGCTGGCCGGAGACCTTGAAATCTACATCCCGCCGGGCCCCCGGCTGGGGGACGTGGTCATCGAAGCCAAGGGCGTGAGCAAGGCGTTCGGCGACCGGTTGCTGATCGACGATATGTCCTTCACGCTGCCTCCGGGCGGCATCATCGGGGTGATCGGCCCCAACGGAGCCGGCAAGACCACCCTGTTCCGGATGATCACCGGGCACGAGCAGCCGGACTCGGGCGCCATACGGCTGGGAGAAACGGTGAAACTGGCCTACGTCGAGCAGAGCCGCGACAGCCTGGACCCGGAAAAGACCCTGTGGGAGGCGATTTCCGATGGCGAGGACACCATAGAGCTGGGCCGCCGGAGCGTCAATTCCCGCGCCTACGCCGCCCGCTTCAATTTTACGGGAACCGACCAGCAAAAGAAGGTGGCCGTGCTTTCGGGAGGCGAGCGCAACCGGGTCCACCTCGCCCGGATACTCAAGGCCGGGGCCAACGTGATCCTGCTCGACGAACCCACCAACGACCTGGACGTCAATACCATGCGGGCACTCGAAGACGCCCTGGAAAACTTCGCGGGCTGCGCCGTGGTGATCAGCCACGACCGGTGGTTCCTGGACAGGATCGCCACCCATATCCTGGCTTTTGAAGGCGACAGCAAAGTGGTGTGGTTCGACGGAAACTATTCGGAATACGAGGCGGACCGGAGGGCGCGAATGGGCGCGGCGGCCGACCAGCCCCACCGCATCCGGTACCGGCAGCTCACGAGATGACGGCCCGTAACAGGATCGAATAGAGCAGGGAAACCGGTTTCGGGGCTGTTGCCCAAAACCGGAGTTTCAGCAGGAGGCCGCCCAAAGTACGGACTGCTCCCCTCACTTGACGGGAGAGGTGTTTGGACCGGAAAGATGGGGGAGGGGGAAGCGTAAGTGCTCGGAAATACGACACCCTCCCCTAGCCCCTCCCATCGCAGGGAGGGGGATTTTCGCTCCCGGGCCGGAGCTTGGGAACCGGCAGGTCGCCGGATCGTGTCCGACGTTTCGGATGAAAAGGTGAATAATGGAGAATCAGGACAAGCAGCCGGGCAACGGCTCCACGGGGCCGCACAGTTTTACAATGCAGGGATGGATAAGCTGCGCACCGTTCGAGCGGCTTTTGAACATGAGCATCCTGGAAGCCTCGGACGGGGCGGCGGTGCTCAGCATGCCGTTTTATATCGATTATGCCCAGGGCGGCGGGCTGATGCACGGAGGGGCGCTGGTGAGCCTGGCCGACACCGCCGTGGTGATGGCCATCAAGAGCCTCATCGAGCCCCAGACCCATTTTGCCACAACGGATCTCCGGGCGAAGTACCTCCTGCCGGTAAAAGAGGGGACGGTCACCGCCAGGGCGCGGATAACCGGACGCAACGGCAGGGTGTTCCAGGGGCAGGCGACCATTTATGACGAAAATGGACGGGCAGTGATGGAATTTTATTCGACTTTCAAAATAGCCAGAGACGCCAGGATCAAGGGGATAAACTTCGAAGAAAAACCGTGAGCGGTCCGCGGCCTTCCTTCTTTCCGGCTTCAAATGGGGCGGCCCGCAGCCGGTTCATGCCCGGCCTGCCCCGCGCGGCACTCCGGCCGGTCATTGCTCGGTGGACAGGTAGCCCTTGCGGATGCCGTACTTGATCAAATCCACGTCTTTTCTTATTCCCAGCTTCTTTTTAATATTGATGCGGTGGTTATACACGGTCATGACGCTGATGGAGAGGTGATCGGCGATTTCCTTGGCCGATTTCCCCGCCAGGATGAGTTCCAGGACTTCTTTTTCCCGCGCGCTGAGGGGTTCGACCTGGTCTATCCCGCCCCTCATGGAGTCTTTCTGGAGAAACAGTTCGGTGATCTGGTCGGAGAGCAGGTTCGATATGTACCGCTCCCCGCGCCGGATCCGCTCGATAGCCACCAGCAGATCGTCGAAGGCGTTTTCCTTGAGCAGGTACCCGTCGGCCCCCGCCGAGAGGGCGCTGGAGATGTGCTGCTTGGACTTGTGCATGGTGAGAACCAGCACGTTGACGTCCGGGTAGAGGGACCGGATCTGCTTCAGAGCGTCGATGCCCTGGAGGTTGGGCATGGTGATGTCCAGGAGAACGAGGTTGGGCCTGGTTTTCTTGAGCAGGTCGAGCAACTGGATGCCGTCTCCCGCCTCACCGACGACCTCCATACCCGGCACCTCCTCGATGCTCTTGCGAATCATCTCGCGTATCAACAGGTGGTCGTCTGCGACAACAATCTTATACTGCGACACTTTCAACATCTCTCGTTTCTACGGGAACCACGAAACTGACCCTGGTGCCCTCGCCTTTCCGGCTCAGGATTTCCAGCGACCCTCCGATCATCCGCATGCGCTCCTGCATGGAGGGGATGCCGATCCCCGCCTGCGCGCCGCCGGAGGCAAGCACCTCATCGGTCTCGAACCCCGATCCGTTGTCCTGCACTGCAAATATGACCCTGCCTTCCTCCCTGGTCACGTCCACCGAGATCTCGTTCGCTCGCGCATGCCGGACCACGTTGGTCAGCGTTTCCTGGAAAACCCTGAAAATGGCCACCTGTGCCTGGCTGGAAAAAAGTCCGTCTATTTCGTCCAGGTGAATGGAATTCCAGCTAAGCTCATAGTGCTCGCTGAACTCTTCGATCAGGTAGTGGAGGGCCGAGGTGAGGCCCAGTTCTTCGAGCACCGTGGGGCTGAGATCCCGCGATAGTTTACGCACGTAGTCGATCGTCTGGTCCATGTAGTGGAGCACCGAATCGCAGTCCTCCCGCTTCGGACCCGGATCGTGGTTCCGGATGAGGGCGCTGAGCTTGAACTTCAAGTGCATCAGGGCCTGGCCCAACTCGTCGTGAAGGCCCGCCGAAATCCGCTTCCGCTCGTTTTCCTGCGCTTCCAGCAGCCGGGCCGTGAGCACCCGCAACTGCTGTTCCGAATTGATCAGCTTGTTTGCCGTTTTCTTTATCTCAGTGATGTCCCGGATAACCGACAGGTAGGTCGATCTCTGCCACAGCGTCAGGTCGGTGGTGTTCACTTCCGAGAGGATCTTGTGCCCGTCCTTGTGAATCATAGTCACCTCGGACGGAGTGGAATTCCCGCCGTTCGGCTGCCTCAGCACCCCGGAGACGAACTTGGGGTATTCTTCCGCCGCGACCACGCGGGGCACGGGCAGCTTCATCAACTCGTCTTTTTGATATCCGAAAAGCGAACACGCGCGCCGGTTGACATCTATAAATTCAAGATTTCCCTTCTCGTCGGTAACCGTTACGAATATGGCGTCGTTGATGTTGTCGAACAGGTTGGTGTAAACCAGTTCGTTTCTTTTAACCTTTCTGACCAAGAAAGCCAAAACAAACCCGAAAAAGATGAAAAAAAGGAATATTATCGGGCGAACGATGAACATTTCATGGGCGGGGTAATCATAGAGCAGGTTTTGAGTGAAAGTGAACCGGCCCGTCTCGAACCAGTAGTCCAAAACGGCGTCGAATAGCCAGAACACTGCGCCACCCAGGGAGGTGAGCAGGATCAGCCTGAAATCCAGCCCTTCCAAAAAGCCCTTCATGCCTATGCCCGCCAAAGAATAAGAAATATAAGCCATTAAGCGAATTTTAATCCCGGCGGCCGGGATGGCAAGGTTTGCCGGTCAAAAACCCCCGCCCCGCGAGGGGGCTCCCCGTCCGGCCCGGCGCCCTTTTTTACCGGGCGCGGCGCGTCCGGCACCTGTCGGCCGGGGGCGGAAGGAATTAGCTTATAAGTATGCGTGCCGCAAACGAGCCCGGCGTTCCGCCGCCACGGCGACGGCCGAACCCAGGACGGCAACAAGCGGAAAATACACCGGATTTCGGCTTTTACCGAAATGACAAACCGTTTTATTATTTCACAGTTGCTTCCGGTACGTATATAAAAAACCTATCCTTCGGTTTCATCCGGCAAAAGGGTTCCCGCCGGAAGGCGACCGGTGGGCGGTGCGTCCCGGCCGGTCCCTTTTGCGCATCGGTGAAAGAGAGGCGCCATGGCTGATGAAAAGTTCGTATCGCTTCCCCTGATGTCCATCGCGGAGGCGGCAAAGTATCTCGGCGTCGGCCGAAGAATCGTCTACCAGCTCATTGAGTGGGGCCAAGTGCGCGCCGTAAGGGCGAACGGCACCGCGATGATCGAAAAAACGAGCCTGGACGAGTACCGGGCGAGCGGGAAATTGAACTGAGGCGGGGCGTGCCGGCGGGAGGTAGTGCCTAAATTTCTCACTTGCAGCAAGTCACAGACGACCTAACCGGTCTGTAACTCCCACCTCCATCGCTGGCGTTCAACGAATCGAATTGCGAGTCCCACAAAGTTGAATTCTTCGCTGTTTTGCCTATGCCGCTCGTAACATCGGCAAAAGATGTGGTACCGACTGCTATTGCTCAAAAATCCAAGGTTGGGAAGGGACCGTAAGCATTTTGTGCCTTGCCGGATCGCATTTTTATTTTATT
>LUZZ01000221.1 GCA_001603845.1 Syntrophobacterales bacterium Delta_01
ATTCGTAACATGCTGAAGAGATTGAAAAATAACATTTTATAACTGCCTGTCAAATAAAATGACCGCCGGAAATTTTTTTCGGGGCGGCGGTATCGGATTCGGTTTCCAAAAAGGTTAGCATTCTAAAATTTCCCTCATCACATTCCGTGCAGGAGAGAAGTGCATGGAAATTCTTAATCCGTACGCAGAAAAACACGATAGTATTGATATCGGAACCACGGCTATTTAGTATCTGCCGTATAGCGCGAGATGATCAAAACGGAGACCGCGCCTCGGCGGGGTCCTGACAACGCTCCCTCCGCCGTGATGGTGTATCTCTGGAGAAATTATGGACGATATTGACAAATTGCTCGAATCAACGTGCAGGACGATGATCAGAACCATCCTTGCCTGCCTGAGCAACGCGACCAAGGGTACGATCTACAGAATAGGACTGATGCCGGAGTTGAAGGCGGTGCGCATCACTTCCGGCAGCAGAAAACCCGGATCGGACGACATGGATTGGGGCCTGCCGGCCGCCTCCGATTACAATCCTCCGGGCAAGAAGTGGGAGCAGTACCGGGACCAGCCCGGGCGGGTGCTCGAAGCGATGGGGTGGTGTGTCGAAAAACAGAAAAGCTGGACCGCTGAAAATCCCCAGGAAGACGTCCGCAGTGTGCGCAAGCAGATCATGGGCGAACCCGAGGACCATTACCACATGGAGCCGGTGCTGGTGCCCAAGGACAGCCTGTACGGCGGAACGCCGGAAAGGCTTCATTATCCGCTGGACTGGCAGGGAAATCCCATCTGGCAGAATTCCAGGTACGTGGTGGCGGCCGTAATCAAAATCCATTTCCTGCCGTGGACGATTAAGAACGGGGACCGGTCCACTGTCATCATCCGGGAACTGTCGCGCAGCCTGGGGACCGAACTCCTGTCCCTGTACCTGCGGGACACCCTGTACCGGGCGCGCAAAGAATTCGCCCGCCAGCGGCTGCAAAGCTGTGAGATCCTGGCGCACGAGTTGCGAAACACCCTGGTGAAGCTCGGTTTTGTGTTTTCGGCGATCAACGCCCAGATCGCCATCCTGCGCGAAAGCTGGGAAAGCCTGCTGCGGGAGAAACTGCCCGGCCTAGAATGGAAGGGGCAGGTGCTCGAACTCCTGTCCAAGGCCATCGAGAGCAAGCTCCCGGAGTTGGAATCCAGCGGAACGCTGGACCTCGGCGAGTCGATTCTGACCGAGCAGAAGGAGCTGGCGAAGCTTTCGCTTTCCCCCTACCAGGAGCAGGGATGGGTGAGAAACAAGCTGATGCCGAAATGGGACAACCTACTGGATGCCGCCCCGCTTTGGGACCGTACCGAAATCCACGCCCTGCTGGAGCGCCTGATCAACTCGCTTCGAGCCGGCATGGACCAGCGTCCGGGCTCCGGGGGCGACGGCCTGCCCCGTGATCTCATCGAGAAATGGGCGAGGTTGGCTTACGTGCACATAAATTCAGGCAATCTTTTCCAGATCGATGAAATCATCGAACTGGTCGAATCTCCTTCCCTGCCGGTGGCCCACAAGGACCAGATGGCGCGCGTGTTGAAGTCTTTGCGGGCGCTGGTGCTGGTGATCCCGGAGGTGGAGGAAAAAGCCACCCGGATATTGACGTCGCTGAGGCAGGGTTCGGGGGCCGAAGACGTGATGAGCATCATGCCGGGCGTTTCCGAATCGCGAGGAGATTTCGGAGTGGCGCTGACCGATTAAAAACAACCTCGGGTATGCCGGCGGGCGGCTGCCACGGGGATTTCTGCGATAAACGCTAAACCTTGAGGGCCGGTGCCGGCTTCGGCGGCCTCGGGCCCTGTTCGTTTGATTTGAAGCTCCTCCGTTTTAGTAGAAGTGGTCCCACACCAGGGCCGCGGGAGGTTTTGAATGACCAAGACAAGCGGGGAAGGTTCTTCCGTAAATTCAACCATCTTTCAGTCCGAGATGTCCGTACATCCTCAGATCAGGGACTCGTTTCAAAGCCTCGATATGAAATATAAGCGATTCTTCGACGCAGTGGGGGAAACCCGGTTCGTCAGCAGCCGCAACGGCAGGTTACTGGATGTAAACAAGGCCGGGGTGGACCTGTTCCGATTCGATTCCAGGGACGAAATGCTCCAGTTGGAATCGGTGGCTGTCCTGTTCTGCGACCCGCAGGAGGGGCGCCGGTTCCAGGAGCGGCTGGAATCCGAAGGGTTCGTCAAAGACTTTGAAGTCGAGATGAAAAGGCGGGACGGGACCTCTTTTACCGCCTGCATCACCGCCACGCTGTGGTTCGAAGACGACGGCTCCCTTTCCTGCGACGGAATACTGCGGGACGTGACGGAGTTCAAACAGCTCTACCAGGCCTACCTGGAAGCCGAAAAACAGAACCGCGAACTGAGCGAATCGGAGCGGCGCATCCGCGGCCTCAACGAAGACATCCTCAACATGCTGATGATCATGTCCCACGATATCCGGGGACCGCTGGTCTCCATCGCCGCCACGCTGAAGCTGCTGCTGCGCGGCTCGTTCGGGCGCATGGACGAAAGCGTGTGGAACACCGTGCAGGAGCTGCTCGGCCGCGTGCGGCACCTGATCGGGATTGCCGAGGACTGCCTGGGAAGGGCCAATTCGCTGGAGGTGACGCTGCGCAACGACCGCAACAGCGTGGACTTGCGGCAGGATATCATCGACCCCGTCCTGGAGGAGGTCTCCAACGACATCGAGCTTGCGGGCATCACCATCGACAATCGCCTGGGAGCCATTCCGGCCGGGTGTATCCCCATCAGCATGAAGATGATGTGGTTGAAGGCCGTTTTTCGCAATCTTTTCAAAAATGCCATCAAATACGGCGGCAAAGGGTGCCGGATCGCCTTCGGTTTCGAAGATCACGGCGGCTTTTATCGCCTCAATGTCTATAACAGCGGCACTCCCATTCCCGAGGAGTTCAGGGACCGGCTGTTCAACAAGTTTTCGCGAATCGACTGCGGCGCGGAAAAGAAGGACGGTTTCGGCATGGGGCTGTACCTCATCCGGGAAATCGTGCGGAAGCACGGGGGAGACATCTGGTACGAAGCGAAACCGGACGGTTCCGATTTCATCCTGATCCTGTCCAAGGGGCCGCAATAATGCCCGCAAACGCTCCAACGGTTTCCGCGGCCGACGTGCGCAACGCCGCGACCCTGATTCGCGGCAGCGTGATCCGCACGCCCCTCGTTTACTCCCCCACGTTCAGCAGGCTGGCCGGTGCCGAGATCTACATGAAACTCGAAAACCTCCAGGTGACCGGGTCTTTCAAAATCCGGGGGGCCACGTTCAAGATAATGTCCGAACGGGACCGGATCGGAAGCGGAGGCGTGGTGGCGGCATCCGCCGGAAATCACGCCCAGGGAGTCGCCCTGGCCGCCAGCCGCGCGGGGTTTCGTTCAACGATCGTCATGCCGGAGTGGGCGTCCATATCCAAGCAGGAAGCCACCCGCGGCTACGGCGGAGAGGTCGTGCTGGCCGGGCGGAGTATCGCCGATTCCATCAGCGTGGCACAGGAACTTGCCGCGAAGGGCAGGGCGTTCATTCATCCGTACGACGACCCGGCCATCATCGCCGGGCAGGGCACCACGGCCCTCGAAATCCTGGAAGACCTGCCGGACGCCGACCTGATCGCGGTGCCCGTGGGCGGGGGCGGCCTCATTTCCGGCATCGCCGTTGCCGCCAAAGACGCCAGGCCGGACATCCGCGTGGTGGGCGTCCAGGCGGGCGCGTGCCCGTCGGCCCTCATGTCTCTCAAGGCGGGCCGCAGGGTGAACGTCGAACCGGAACGTTCCATCGCCGACGGGATCACCGTAAAGCAGCTCGGGGAGATCAATTTCCGGATCATCCAGGAGCTAATAGACGAAATCGTCCTGGTGGAAGAAGACCGCATCGCGGAAGCCGTCTTGACGCTCCTGGAGCGGAAAAAAATATTCGCCGAAGGCGCGGGGGCGGTCCCGGTCGCGGCGCTGCTGGCCGGAGCGCTGCCCATTCGCCCCGGCCGGAAAGCGGTCCTGGTGATCAGCGGCGGCAACATGGACAGCCCGGTCCTGGACAGGGTACTCCGGAAGGGGCTTTCCCGCGGCGGGCGGATCATGCGTTTCAGCGTCTGCCTGGAAGACGTTCCGGGCTCCCTTGCCTCCCTTCTTTCCCTGATAGCCGATGCGAAGGCCAACGTGCTCCAGATCTATCACAACCGGGGCGGGGCCGAGATGTCCATCCACCAGAGCCGGGTGGACCTGGAAATCGAAACCCGCAATTTCGATCACATCGCGGAAGTGTCGGAGGCGCTCAAGGCCGCCGGATACCGGTTCGAGCTGCGCCCGCCCGGTCCCGGCACGGCTTGCGCGGTCTGACCAGCGAACGGACGGGCAAAAACCGGGCTACATCAGTTCGTAGCCGGTGGTGAGCTTGGGAATTCCGGCGATTTTGCAGGTGGTCACGGGGTCCGGAAATTGGATGTATTCGCAGGCCCTGGGCTGGTCCACATGGGTGCACACGGCCCGAACGACAGGGACGGAGCTGAACTTCTTATAGTATTCGCGGATAAATTTCAGTATTTCGATCTGCTCTTCTCGCAAGGGACACTCGCTGCTCGCGCCCTCCATTTCGGCCATGGCGCAGGCCACCGTTTCGTCCCAATCGTCCGGATTTTCCAGGTATCCTTCCTCATCCACCCGGATTTTCCTGCCCTCGTATTCAAGTGTCGGCATAGGCTCCCTCCCATGGATATAAATTTGTCTCGCTAATATTTTCCGGTTCCCAACCGGTTTTCCATAACCCCCTTTCTATAAAATTAATAAGTTCGCCGATTTCTTTCAACTCATCGGTATTGTTGGTGATCTTTTTCCGCCCGTACCGGGCCGCATTGACAGGGCCGGCGGCCCGCTTACTTTATCATGTGAAACATTCTGTGCGGCCGTATGCCGAAAACCTGCCCGGAAACGGGGCCACGAGCCAGGTTTACATGATCTCATGTATTCCTGGTTTTTGTTTTTTTGGAGGGATAGCAAAATGAACGCGGAACCAAACCGAGTGAACGCCGATGTCCTCTACGAGTCCTTCCGGCCGGACTCGTTTACGAGAACCGATGAATCCGACGACCGGGAATTCTACAAAAGGGACCGGATGGTCGGGCACCTCGATTCCCTGGCCCTGGCCACGGTGGAAAACATCATCGGCCGGCTGGTGATTGAAAAAGACCCGGCGATTCTTGACCTCATGGCAAGCTGGAGTTCGCACTTGCCGGCCGAGCTGCGGGCGGCGAAGGTCACCGGCCTGGGCCTCAACGGGAACGAGCTGGCGCGGAACGAAGCCCTTTCCGAACGCATCGTTCATGACCTGAACGCGGACCCGCACCTGCCGTTTGCAGACGGGGTGTTCGATGTGGTACTGAATACCGTATCGGTCGATTACCTGGTGAAGCCGTTCGAGATATTCGCCGAAGCGGGCAGGGTGCTCAAACCGGGCGGCCTGTTCCTGGTGCTGTTCTCGAACCGGATGTTTCCGGAAAAGGCGGTCAAGGTCTGGGT
Organism: Syntrophobacterales bacterium Delta_01; assembly: GCA_001603845.1. GTDB lineage: Bacteria > Desulfobacterota > Syntrophobacteria > Syntrophobacterales > Syntrophobacteraceae > SbD1. The sequence goes on from LUZZ01000221.1 coordinate 5,551, forward strand.
GGAAGCCTCCGAAGCCGAGCGGGTGGAACTGGTCCGCCTCTATTTTCGCAAAAGCGGCCTTTTTGAAGAACCGGAAGTGTTCGTTTCGGCGGGCAGGCCTCGCCCGCGGGATGACAAGTACGCCCACCTGGGCATTCCGAGCGACCCGGTCTACGCGGTGTATGCGGAACGAATGGGGGGAGCGGCGGCCCGGCCCAAACGCCCCAAGCCGGTGGAAAGTCCCGTGGATGCGCCGGCAAAAAAAGACCCGCGCCCGGTGAGGGAAACCCTTCGATGCCCCCATTGCGGCGAGCGGATGAAAAAGTGGGCGACCCCGAACCACCCTTTCAGCACCTGGGATACGGATTTTCTATACATTTGCTTCAATGACGGTTGCCCCTACGTGGTCCGCTGCTGGACGGCGATGTCCAAACAGGGCAACCCCGGCATGTCGTGCCGTTTCGTCTACGATCCCGCCCGTGACAGCGCCATCGCCCTTCCCATAGTGAACCTCAATGCGCTGCGGGACGGGATCGTCGAAGAATAGCCGGCACGATGTACGTGGTTCGATAGAGGAAAAGCCATGGACCCTTTCCCTCAGGACAGATCGATCCTTCTGAATGACGCTCCGGTAAATCCCGCGGGGCGATTCGTCGTGTACTGGATGTGCGCATTCCGGAGGACGCGCTTTAACTTCAGCCTCCAGCGCGCCGCCGGCTGGGCGCGGGAACTGGGAAAACCTCTCCTGGTGCTGGAAGCGCTGCGCTGCGACTACCCGTGGGCCAGCGAGCGGCTTCACCGTTTCATCCTGGACGGCATGCGGGACAACCTGTCCGATTTCGAGAATTCGCCCGCCCTGTACTTCCCGTTTGTGGAGCGCTTCAAAAACGAGGGCAGGGGGCTCCTGCGGGAACTGGCATCCATGGCGTGCCTGGTGGTCACCGACGAGTACCCGGCGTTTTTCATCCCGCGCATGACCCGTGCGGCCGCAAAAGGGCTGCCGGTCAGGATGGAGGCCGTGGACTCGAACGGGCTGCTGCCCATGGGAATTACCGACAGGGTGTTTCTGACCGCGTATTCGTTCAGGAGGTTCCTGCAGCAGGAACTTCCCCGCCGCCTCGACCGGTTTCCGAAAGAAAACCCCCTCGCCGGCCTGTCTATTCCCAGACTGGAGCGGCTTCCGGAGGAAATTTCCCGGAGGTGGCCCGCGGCCCCGCCGGAGGCCGTCCATGCCTCACACGGGTATTTGAGCGGGCTGCCCATCGATCACGCCGTGAAGCCCGTGGAAATCCGGGGAGGCTCCCGTGCGGCAAGGACCCGGCTGCTGGATTTCCTGGGGACCGGCCTGCCCGCATACCACGCCGAACGCAATCATCCCGACGCGAACGCCGGCAGCGGGATGTCGCCCTATCTGCACTTCGGGCATATCTCCGCGCACGAGATTTTCTCCGAACTGAGGAAGGTCGAACGGTGGTCTCCCGAACGCCTGACCGCCAAGGCTTCCGGGCAGCGCGAAGGCTGGTGGGGCATGAGTCCGGGAGGGGAGGCGTTTCTCGACCAACTGGTAACCTGGCGGGAGCTCGGTTTCAACATGTGTTCCCAAAGGGAGGATTACGACCGGTTCGAGTCGCTTCCCGAATGGGCGCTCACCGAGCTTGTCGGCCATGAACAAGATAATCACCGGTTCCGCTACTCATTGGAGGAGTTCGAATCCGCGCGCACTCACGATCCGCTGTGGAACGCGGCCCAGCGGCAGCTCCTGCTCGAAGGGACCATCCACAATTACCTGCGCATGCTCTGGGGCAAAAAGATACTGGAATGGACCCCCTCGCCCCGCAACGCCCTGGAAATCATGATCGAACTCAACAACCGCTACGCGCTCGACGGGCGGGACCCCAACTCCTACACGGGCATTTTCTGGGTGTTCGGCCGCTACGACCGGCCCTTCGGCCCGCAACGGCCCGTATTCGGAAAAATCCGGTTCATGAGTTCCCGCGCCACCATGAAAAAGCTCCGGCTGGCCGAGTACATGCGCCGCCTGCAGCGGCCTGGAGCCTGAGTTTGCCTGCCCTGAAAGCCCATTGGGCGATCCCTTTATGAAATGGGTCCCGAGGAGCGGTCACGATAATATTTACAGAGGCAGAGAGTCCTCCTCTATTCAAAATGGATGACATGACGTCTCATCTGGCTGACGCTGCATCCCTTTCGACCGGTTCCTGCTTTCTATTGCAAAAACAGGAATACGTGGTAGATTCGTTACACCAATAAAATCCTATCGCCCAACAACTATTTTCACATTCATACTGGTTCGGGGAGGGAAACATGCGTACCGGTTTCTGTCTTTTAATGGGGGCTGTGCTGCTTATCGCGTCCGGATGTGCAACGATGATCCGTGGAACCGAGGAGCCGCTGAGTATCACAAGCGAACCTCCGGGCGCAATGGTCCAGGTATCGGACGGTCAAAAGGGAACTACGCCGTGCCAGATCAAGTTAAAGCGCAACCAAAGTGTCATGATCCGGTATACAAAGGACGGTTATGAGCCGGAAGCTCTGAGCGTATTCCCGACCCTTGCCGGCGCCGGCGTCATATTGGGCGGAGTGATTGACTATGGGACCGGGGCCGTATACAGCTTAACCCCCAATCCCGCTCATGTGATTTTAAAGCCTGTAAAGGCGCAATCCACTCCTCAGGTGCAAGAAGTGCAGCCCAAACAGAGCGTCGTGGAGCAGTTGGACGAACTGGACAAAATGAAGAAAGAGGGCAAAATCACCAAGGAAGAATACCAGGCCCTGCGGGAAAGACTGATCAAAGGTCAATGACCTGATTATCTCCGGATGCCGTTATTCTCAGTAACTTGCGGAATAAAGCAAGCCGGGGAGCAGGGTACAAAGGTAGGTACAGCTTCGCGGCCAGCCCGGATATTGGCTAGCCGGGCTGGCCGCAAAACGCAGGAGACACGCCGGGGAGGCAATCAGTTGCATCACCCCCGGATCCATCATCACAGTCCGGTAGCTTCCACTTCCAGGCGCATCATGCGGACGTGCACCAGTCCTTCGGCGTCCGGCGGATGTGTTTGAATATATTCATCCGCGACTTCCGAAATGAATGCTTCCTTGAGATGATTCGGAATCCTTTCGAGAAAGGGAAGCCAGGTCGTTCTTATCCAGCCCGCCAGTCCTTCCCGGCCCTTCTGCGCCATGTCCTTGGGAATGAGTTCCGCGCGCTTCGGCGCAAACCCCGCTTCCACCAGCAGCCTTGTGTACGCTTCCGGTTCCTGAAAAGCCCACGGAAACGGGACGTCCGCAAGGTATCGCCGCCACGGCCTGCGGTCCGCCATGAGGGGGACCAGGGCAAAGATCTCCTCCCCGTTGCCCTTGCCTCCCATCTGAAACAGGATCCTGCCTCCCGCGGCCATGCACGACTTCACTCCATCCAGGACTGTTCTTTGGTCCGCCACCCAGTGCAGGGCCGCTGTCGAAAACGCGACGTGAAACTTCCGGGACAGGCGTATATGTCGTGCGTCCATGACCAGGAAGGACAGGTTCGGGAACAGTTTGCCGGAATAGTTCTTCCGGGCCAGTTCGATCATCTCCCGCGAGCTGTCGATTCCCACCACGACCCCGGCCGGGATGCGCCCGGCAACGGCCGCGCTCACCTTGCCGTCCCCGCAGCCGATATCCAGAACCGACTCGTTGCCGTCCAGATGGAGTTTTTCGATCAGTTCTCCGGCCCACTCGAACTGTGCCGAAGAGTGGCCGGCATAATCGGAGGCATTCCATTGGTAAGATTCATCGTCCATCGTGGTTTCGTCAAAGTTTTCCATCAGAAGTTCAAAGCCTCTCCATTTTGTCTTAACCATTTTCTCTTCTCGGAGTAATCCGGAATGACGGACCCCACCAGTTCCCAGTACTCGGCCGAATGGTCGTGGTGGACAAGATGGCACAACTCGTGGACCACCAGGTAGTCCAGCACCGGTTCGGGGGCCATGATGATGTTCCAGGCAAAACTGATGCTGCCCCGGCTCGAACAGCTTCCCCACCGGGATTTCATGGCCTTGATGGTCACGCGGCGTGGGGAGGCTCCCACTTCTTTTGCAAACAGGGGCAGGCGTTCCTTTATCTTTTTAAGCGCGAGTCCCACGTACCATGTCGCCAGGCGGTTTCTAACGTTGATGCGGTCTTCCTCGGGGGAGGCGGCCGGGGGCAGTGGCACGGCGATGCTTCCGTTTTCCATGAAAACGTCCCCAGGAGGCCCCGCCTGGACTTTTAGCGTGTATTCGCGCCCCAGCAAAAGCAGTTTTTCACCCGTTACGAACTGCCGGGGTTTTTTATTTTTCTTTTCACGGTTAATGTTGAGCCGCTTTCGGACCCAGTCGGATTTTTTTTCGACGAACCGGACGATTTCCTCTTTGGACAGTCTTACGGGTGCGGCCACCACCACCCGGTTATCCGGGTAAACGCAGATGGAAAGCGTTTTCCGGCGGGCGCTTTTCCGTATCCGGTAGTCGAAATCGATCATTGCGGAGTGTCCTTTTGGAAAAATTCAAGGGAGAGATAATATCCATTTGCGCCGCGTGTGAAAACGAAAAACAGGGCGCGCGCAAACACCCCGGCACGGCAATGCGGGTGTAATCGCTTGAAACCGGTTGTAATCAGTTGTGGCTATATGCCGCATGTTGGGGTATTATTTGGGGTGGTAATGCTTCTCATCCGGGTTGCCCCGTTATCTGCCGCTCCGTTCCGCTCGGCGGCAGACAGAGAGCCTGAATTAAAACAAACCGCCAGTGCAGGCCGAGAAAGCGAGCTTTTGCCCAGGAAGGTAAGGGATGTCTCAATTGCGTTTCGTTGATCCGGAAATAGCCAAAGTTATCGAGGAAGAGGAAAATCGCCAGAAGGGCAGGCTCGAACTCATTGCTTCGGAAAACTTCGTAAGCACCGCCGTGCGTGAAGCCCAGGGCTCTGTTCTAACCAACAAGTACGCCGAAGGATACCCCGGCAAAAGATATTACGGCGGCTGCGAGTTTGTGGACGTCGCGGAAAGACTCGCCCAGGAGCGCGCCCGGCAACTCTTCGGGGCCGAGTATGCCAACGTGCAGCCGCATTCGGGTTCGCAGGCCAACATGGCCGTGTTGTTCGCGGTGCTGAAACCCGGCGACCTGATCCTGGGCATGGACCTGCGGCAGGGGGGGCATCTCACGCACGGAAGCCCCGTGAGCTTTTCCGGCCGGCTTTTCCGGGTCGCATCCTACGGGGTCCGGAAGGATACCGAGGAAATCGATTATGACCAGGTGGAAACCACCGCCCTCGAACAGCGTCCCAAGCTCATTATAGCCGGCGCCAGCGCCTATCCCAGGATCATCGATTTCAAGCGGTTTCGAGACATTGCCCAAAAATCGGGGTCGTATCTTCTGGTGGACATGGCCCACATTGCCGGGCTGGTGAGCGCCGGTCTTCATCCCAACCCGGTCCCCGATGCCGATTTTGTGACCTCGACCACTCACAAGACCCTGCGGGGGCCCCGCGGCGGGTTGATACTTTCGCACAGCAAGTACGCCAAGATGCTGGACAGCCAGATCTTCCCCGGCATCCAGGGCGGGCCGCTCATGCACGTGATCGCGGCCAAGGCGGTGGCGTTCAAAGAGGCGCTCCTTCCCGAATTCAAGGAGTACCAAAAACGCACGGTGGAAAACTGCTCGCGGCTCGCGCAGGAACTTTCCGGCCACGGCTTCAGGCTGGTTTCGGGAGGCAGCGACAACCACCTGCTGCTGGTCGATCTGAGCCCCTGCGGCATCACGGGCAAGGTGGCCGAGGCGACGCTTGATCTGGCCGGAATTACGGTCAATAAGAACGCCATTCCCTTCGATACTCAGAAACCGGGGATAACGAGCGGCATTCGGCTCGGGACCCCGGCGGTGACCACCCGCGGGATGCATTCCTCGGACATGGTGACCATTGCGGAGTTCATCAACCGGGCGCTGAAATCGGTGGGCGACGAGGCCGTGCTGGAGTCCCTGCGGTCGGAAGTGGCGGATTTCTGTTCGAAATTTCCACTCTACATGTAAAATATCCTCCCCAAAATGACTGACCTGGACATCGACCAATATTATATGAAAAAAGCCCTCCGCCTGGCGGTTCGCGGAGCGGGGCGTACCAGCCCCAACCCCTTGGTGGGGGCCGTGCTGGTAAAGGACGGGGAGATCGTCGGCCGGGGCTTCCACGAAGTGCTGGGGGGAGCCCACGCCGAAGTGAACGCCATTACCGATGCGGGCGAAGCGGCGAAAGGATCGACGCTCTACGTGACCCTCGAGCCGTGCAATCACCAGGGGCTCACCCCTCCCTGCACCCGTGCGGTCCTGGCCGCCGGCATATCGCGCGTGGTGTGCGGCATGAAAGACCCCAATCCGGACGTGGCGGGCGGGGGCTGTGAGTATCTGTCCGCCAGGGGAGTCGAGACGATATCGGGCGTGCTCGAAACCGAGTGCCGCGGCATCAACCAGCCGTTCATAAAGTACGTGACCACCGGGCTCCCTTACGTGAGGCTCAAGGCGGCCGCAACGCTGGACGGCTTTATCGCCACCGCCGCGGGCGATTCCAAGTGGATCACCAACGAACGCTCGCGCCAAGCCGGCCATAAGCTGCGGTATACTTCCGACGCCGTGCTGGTGGGAATCGGCACGGTGCTGGCCGACGACCCGCTGCTCACCGCGCGCCTCGGGGGCAGGGGAGCGCTTCGGCAGTCGGTGCGCATTGTTTTGGACACGCACCTGCAAACTCCGCCGGAAAGCAAGCTGGTGCGTTCGGCCGAATCCAGCCCCGTGTGGATCGCATGTTCCACGGCCGCCCCGGCTGAAAGAGAATCGGCCCTCAGCCGTCCGGGCGTCACCATCATACGCACCCCGACCGCGGATTCCGGCCTGGATTTGGCGCCGCTCCTAAAAGAGCTGGGCAGAAGACGCATTTCGTGCATCCTGGTCGAAGGCGGGGGGCGGGTACACGGTTCCTTTATGGAATCGGGCTTTGCCGATGAGTTTTACTTTTTTTACGCTCCGAAAATACTGGGAGACCGCGAGGCCGTGGGGATGATTCGCGGCCGGCCGAGGCTCAGGATTGCCGATTCGGTGCCCGCCTTCGGCGTCCGGACCAAGAATGTCGACGGTGACATACTGGTTTCCGGAAGGTTTCACAAAGAGCTATACTAATACGTTGGCAATATTTATAACGCCGCCCCGGTTCGCATTGACGGCGGCCGCCACGGCCGCCGGGGAGAAGCGAGTTGTTTACCGGTCTCATTGAAGCAACGGGCACTCTGATCCACACCGAACGCCACGGGCCGGATTCCCGCATGGTGATCCGGGCCGTTTTCGAAAGCGGCGCCCTGGTGCTGGGAGAGAGCATTGCGGTAGACGGAGCGTGCCTCACGGTGGCATCGTTCAGCGGCGAAGTGTTCAGCGCCGACGTGTCGGCGGAAACGCTCAGCCGCACCACGCTGGGGCGCAAGCCCTCCGGCAGCCGCGTCAATCTCGAAAGGGCGCTTCGGCTGGGGGACCGGCTGGGGGGCCACCTGGTGGCCGGCCACGTCGATGGACTGGCCCGGTTCAGGGACCGGCGTCCCGACGGCCGATCGCTTCGCCTGTACTTCGACGCGCCGGCCGAACTGGCGCGCTACATCGTGGAGAAGGGTTCGGTGGCCGTCAACGGCATCAGCCTCACCATAAACGGCGTATCCGCGACCGGCTTCGATGTGAATATCATCCCGCACACCGCATCCGAGACGAACATCGGCGACCTGCGGCCGGGCGACGAGGTAAACATCGAAACCGATATCATTGGAAAATACGTGGAAAAACTGATGGGGCCGTGGAGCGGAACGACGCCAAAAGGCGAAGAAGAGGGGCGGATTGACCTTGATTTTCTAAAAAAACACGGATTTACTTAAGCCGTACAACCCAGCGCAGCCGGGCGGCATCCGTGTCACGAGATCCCTTTGCGCTGCCGGTCCCCTGCGAAAGCGCCGGCCGGCAGATGCCCCGCGCATTGCTCATTCTCATTTCTGGAAGGAGTTCACTCGAATGCCTTTGGCAACGATCCCTGATGCTATCGACGACATCCGCCAGGGGAAAATGGTCATATTGGTTGACGACGAAGACCGTGAAAACGAAGGCGATCTGTGCATCGCGGCGGAAAAGGCCACTCCGGAAACCATCAACTTCATGGCCAAGTATGGCAGGGGGCTCATCTGCCTCTCCCTTTCCCCGTCGATGGTGGACCGCCTCGATCTCCCCATGATGGTCACCAAGAACAAATCCCCCTTCCAGACCGCCTTCACGGTGTCCATCGAAGCGCGTACGGGCGTCACCACCGGTATCAGCGCGGCGGACCGGGCGCACACGGTCCTCACCGCTATCGCAGACAACGTGAAGCCCGACGATTTGGTCAGCCCGGGCCACGTTTTCCCTCTCCGCGCCAAAAAGGGCGGCGTCCTGGTGCGAACCGGCCAGACCGAAGGGTCGGTGGACCTGGCACGGCTTGCCGGCTTCAAACCGGCCGGCGTCATCTGCGAAGTGATGAACGACGACGGCACCATGTCGCGCATGCCCGACCTGGAGAAATTTTCCGCCCAGCACGGGATTAAAATCGTCACCATCGCCGATCTCATCAACTACAGGATGCAAAACGAGATTTTCGTTCACAGGGCGGCCACCGCCACTCTCCCCACCTCCTGCGGCGAGTTCAAGGTGATCGCCTACACCAACGATATCGACGAATACTGCCACCTGGCCCTGGTCAAGGGCGAGATATGTCCCGAGGATGAAATCCTGGTGCGGGTGCATTCCGAGTGCCTGACCGGCGACGTGTTCGGTTCACTGCGCTGCGACTGCGGCGACCAGCTCCGGGCGGCGATGGCCCAGATCGCGCGGGAAGGCACGGGGGCGCTTCTCTACATGCGCAACCACGAAGGCCGCGGTATCGGCATCGTCAACAAGATCCGCGCCTACGCGCTCCAGGAGCAGGGCTACGATACCGTCGAGGCGAACAAAGTCCTTGGCTTTCAAGCCGATTTGCGCGATTACGGAATCGGCGCGCAGATGCTGGTGGACCTCGGCATCAGGAAAATGCGCCTCATGACCAACAACCCGACCAAGATCGTCGGGCTGCAGGGCTACGGAATCAGCGTGGTCTCCAGGGTGCCGATCGAAATTTCGCCGAACGAATGCAACATCAAGTACCTGAAGACCAAGTGCACCAAGATGGGCCATATCCTGAACTGCCTAACCCCAGAAG
>LUZZ01000222.1 GCA_001603845.1 Syntrophobacterales bacterium Delta_01
GAGGGATGCAATGCTGTTGACTTTAGGGGTGACGCTCCATGAACTCCCCTCCCTTGGCGGGAGGGGCAGGGGGAGGGGGTCGTCAGTGCGCGGAAATACGACACCCTCCCCTAACCCCTCCCATCGCAGGGAGGGGGACTTTCGTTCGTTCCAGTATGGATGAACCTTAATATCCTTTTGGGCAACGGCCCCGGAGCCTTTCCCCGCGCATTTGAGCGAATCGGTATCAGGCGTGATAAAACCGCACGGCGGGAAGCTCCACCGCCGTCAGGAGGTTCCCGTAGGCCGCCCCGGTGTCGATGCCTATCTTGCCGGGGGCCAGAAACGGGGTCGAAAACGGCGTGTGGCCGAATACCACGGTCTCCTTCAGGGGGCCGTCGTATTCCAGAAAAGTCCTGCGAACGGTCAGCAGCCGGTCCAGGGGTGAAATCTCCACGTCCTCTTCGGGAACGATTCCGGCGTGGGTGAACAGGTACCCTCCGGCCCGAAACCAGGGGACGAGCCCTTCCAGGAAGGACCTGTGGCCCGGCGGCAGGAACGAAAGGTCCCGCAGGGTCCGCATGGTGTTCCGGCCGTAGCTCTTGAGCGTCTCTTCCACTCCCAGCGGCCTTATCAGGCGTAAATCGTCCGGATCGCCGGTCTCCGCATAGCCCAGCAGCGCGTGCTCGTGGTTTCCCATCAGGAACACCGTGTTTCGAACCCGCCCTTCGACGTCCAAAAGAATTTCGAGGACTTCCCGCGACTGCGGCCCGCGGTTCAGGTAATCGCCCAGGAAAACGAGCAGGTCCCCTTCGGGGTCGAGCGGCAGCCGGTCGAGCAGCGCGGCCAGCTTGCCGCTGCACCCGTGAACGTCTCCCACCGCGAAGATCTTGCTGAATTCGGAATTCCGTCCTGCCGCCATGGGGAAATTATCACCTGTTCGAAGCAATTCGAAAAGAGGGCGGTGCGGGCCGCCGGTTTCGGCCGATCCCCCGCCCTAGTGTACCGAATCTTCCGGCTTCGACCGGATGAGCGGCCACAGCAGGAAGGAGGCTTCTTTTACCGCTTCCAGCATGGCCCGTACCGCCGGGCCGACTTCCAGTTCGTCGGCGCCCTTTACGAGCTGGTATTCGGTGATCTTCAGCGCGTGCCGTTCGGCCACGCCGTCCAGCAGCCGCTGGCTGTTCGCGTCCTTGGCCAGGTCCACCCCCTGGGAAAAAAGGAAATTGATCAGCTCCCCTCCGTCGGATACCAGGAACAGGTCCTCTCTATCCCCGACCCTTCGGACGTGGATCTCTATGCGTTCCCCGGTGGGAAGCATCCAGTCGGTGGTGACCAGGAAGCCGCCGCCGGTGGCCAGGACGTCCCAGCCCTGGTAAAAATGTTCCGCGAATTGGTCCAGAAGATCTTTTTCGTCCATTGGCATTTCTCCACAAAAGACATTTCGATAGGCGGCGTAATCCGGCACGGCCGCGAAACCGGCTGCCGACCCCATCCGGGAAATAAAAGCTAAGTCGGCACATACCCGGATGAAAGCCCGAGGTTATACCAGAATTGTCCGAAAACCTCATACCGATTTAGTGTTTGTAACAATTTTGTTGATTTTTCGGGCACGTTTATCCTCCCGCGACGGTCGAGCCGCTTCCCGGGGCCTTCCTTCGCCCGGCATGGATATGCTGAAATGTCGGGTACTTACCATGGCTATGCGAGCCGGCGGCACCTGTTTTACGCCTCCGATCCGGCCGTGCGGCCCACTTGGCCCGATTTCTGCTCAATGAGGTTCTCATGCCCGCTTCAAGACAATCTTTTACGGATGTACAAGCTTGTTTTCGATCCGCCCAGAAAGGGGGGGCTTCGCCTTCTGGGTGGCTCGATGCCGGGAGGGTAGGATCATTTTAAATAAACTAGAGAAAGGGTTGTCGTCATGAAAGTCTCGGTTTTCAAGAAGAAATGGTTCATTGGTGTTCTTTTGTGCGAGTTTCTCATGTTGGCGTGGCTGGTGCCCGCCCGGGCGGACGAAAAACCGCCCGAGGAGCCCAAACCCACGGCTTCGCTTTCCACCGACATTCTCAGCCAGTATGTCTTCCGCGGAGTGGCGTTCAGCAGAGACAGTGCCGTAATTCAGCCCAGTATGACTTTTGGCTACGAGGGGTTCGCGCTCAACATCTGGGGCAACTTCGATACGCGCCAGAAGACCCACAATCCCAACCTGGCCCCGAAGAACAATGACGGGAACCCCGCGTGGAACGAAACCGACGTCACCTTCTCCTACACTCGGGAGTTGTTCAAGGACTTTTCGGTTACCGCCGGGTCGGTTTACTATTCGCTTCAAAACGCCGCTTATGACGCATTCGAACTGTTCGGCGGCGTCAGCTACACGCTGCCGTGGTTTACCGCCGGCGTTACCGCCTACCGGGAGGTCTCCCACACTCCGGGCTGGTGGGTGCAGTTGGATCTGTCGAAAAGCTTCCCCATATCCTGTTA
>LUZZ01000223.1 GCA_001603845.1 Syntrophobacterales bacterium Delta_01
GTATTTACTAGTGATTGCAATATGTTATATTTAACATATTAGGATTTTGTACAACCCGCGGCGCAGGAGCCAAGACGGCCCGGCGAACAAACCGGAAATTTCCGCGGGAAAGCTGTGATGACAGTGGATGTGAAAGCGGGGACCAAGTCGTGGGTGATCGTGGAAAAACGTGGGCACTTCGGGCAAATCGGGGCAAATTGTGGGAAGACGGGACCGGTTGTGGGAGTTGCGGGAACTTGTTTTCTCGTTCCCGCGTTCCGCGTGCGGGCGCACACCAACCGGATGCCCTGCAGGACAGGCGGGACCGGCGGAACGGAGGACCGCCGGCCCCTTGATCTCTTAACCTCTCGACGTCCGAAACCTCAATCCGTCAAACTCGAAATCTCCAAGATCCGGAAATCCCGAAACTACCGGCCGCGGAAGCCTCCGCCGCCACCACCACCACCGCCGCCGCCTCCCTGGCGGCCACCCTGGGACTCCTGCCCTTGACCGCCGCGCGACGAGCGCTGCGCCCCTCCGGAACGCCCCGACTGCGGTGCGCTCTGCCGGTAGCCCGAAGCACCCTGCCGATACCCCGAGGCCCCCTGGATTCCGGAGGATCGCCGGTTGGTCTGCGAGGTTCCGTACCGGCCCTGGCCGACACGGCCCTGCTGGGCCGCCGTTCCGTATCCCCGCTGGCTCCTTTGGAGCTGCTGGCGCGAAACACCCTGCCGGCTTTGATACTGCTGCCTCCCTGCCTGGCTTCCCTGTCGGCTCGCCTGGCCGACCGCGGCTCCGGCACGGTTGGCGCCCGAGGTCGATCCGCTCCTCCTTACCGCGGCACCGCTGCTGCTTCTCGCCGCGCTGCCGGTTTGCGCGCCCACGCGGGTCTGCGAAGACGCTCCCCCCGTGCCCGTGCGCCGCCCGGCCTGCACGGCGGTACGGCCGCCGGTGCGGGTGGCGGGCGTGGCGGCAAAACCCCGAGCCCCGGGCCGCACGCTTCTCGGATTACTGTTGAGCGTGCGCGCCTGGGTTGCGGTCCCCGATCCGGATACCGCGCCGGAAAGCCGGTTGGTGGCCCTGGGGGCCGCAATGGAGGCGGTCGTCGGTCTTGCCAGCCGTGCGGATGCCGCCCCCTGGCGGATCGAAGCGCCGGTGACGCCGGCCTGGGCCTGCGTAAACCGGGCGCTGTTGCCGGCGACTCTGGCGGTCACGGCCCGGCCGGGCACGCCGGTGGGGTTGGCGTTCGCAAACCGGTACCGCAGGCTTCGGTTGCCGGCGTTGGCCAACGCGGCGCCGCCCAGCGTGGGGATTGTCCTGAAATTACTCTGGAAGGCGGCCCCGCGACTGATTCCCGCCAGGCGCGCTCCGGCCAGGTTCCTGGTGGTGAAAAGTCTGGCCTGGGGAACGACCACCGCCCGGTTTGCAAACCGGTACCGATGGAAAGGAACGTGAATATAACCAACATTATGGATGACGAAGCTTCGCGGCCCCCACCAGTTGTACGCGTAGAACGGTTCCCAGGGCAACAGCGGGAACCAGCCGACATCGACGCCCGACCAGCACCAGCCGACCCTTCCCGGATACCACGAGAACCCGATCCCCCACCAGGGCAGGCCGATCCCCACCGACACCACCGGCGGCGTCCAGTACCAGTAGTCGTTGGCCCAGAACCAGTACCCGTAATGATGAGTCACGTACCCGAACGGCTCGTCGGGAATCCAGGCGTAATCTCCGTAGTAGTCGGTCCACCGTCCCTCGGTATAGGGCTCCCAGTCCGGCTCCACTTCCGTCGGACGCCAGGCGTCCACGTATTCTCCGTCGTAGTACACGCGCTCCCAGCGGCCGTTCTGGTCCAGGACCCCGGCCTCCTCGCTGATGCCTTCCGGCAGGTACTTGACGGAATCCCCCTTGGTCTCCAGGCTCTTGGACCACATCGTATCGCGCGTCGCGTTCCAGTCGTCCCATTCGGCATCCACCTTGCCCTCTCCGGCCGTCGCCTGGTGCGCATCGGCCAGTATGGACATGGAACCGGGGATCACTTCGTACCGGGAACCGTCCACATCGTGGACGAACTCCACCTTGCCCCGGATGCCGATCACTTCGACCGACTCATCCCCCACGTAAAGGTCGAAGGCCGAACCGGGTTCGGCCACGGCGTACCCGAAGGGAGTGGTGGCCTTGATCACCGCCTTGGAACTCCTGTCGATAAACCGGGCGGTGCCCGCGGCCACGTCTATTTCGGTGGCGTCGGGCTTCAGGGCTATCATCTGCACCTGCGTGCTGGGGCCGATCCTGAGCCACGTGCTGTTGGGAAGCAGGAACTCCGCCTTGCCGTCTTCTCCCGAATAGATTGCGTCCTCGAACCCGAACGGAGAATCCTTTACGGCCACCACCCAGTCTTTTTCAGCGGGAACGTAGCGGAGCAGTTCCCCTTCGACCAGGGAAATGCGCCCCACCAAGACGTTTTCTTTGCCCGGCGTCTGCTGCCTGGCCCGGGTTTGCGGCGCGTTCCGGGGCGGGGCGGGCTGGGTCTGGGGCCACACCGACGGCACGGCAAAGAAAAAGAGTGCGAGAGATATCAGGAATATCTTTTCCGGTCTGTTCATGATCCATTCCTCCGGTCCTGCTGCATATCAGCGCTGAATCCGCCGTTCATTTTCTATTTTACGTCTTACGGGCCGCTTTTTGCGGGATAACACATATGTTAACAGCTATGACGTGGTGTATTATGAAATAGTTTACAGGTTGCGCAAGAGGGAGCGGGCGGGCGGCGGCGGCCCGGGGCCTCTTTCGAGCCGGAGGCGGGGACGACCCGGCACTGGCGATTGGATCCGGCGGTAATTAAAAGAGGGACACGGGGGCAGTGTGCGACCGGTCTTGAAACGGGTGTTCTCTTCGGTTTTTGCGAAAAGGAGCGGCTTCGATGCTGAAAGCAAGGGATATCATGACCACGAACGTTGTAACCGTAAAACCTCAGACGCCGATAACCGAGGTTGCCAGGCTGCTGCTCGAAAAACACATCAACGGCGTCCCTGTGGTGGACGAGCGGAAAAAGCTGTTGGGGATCGTCTGCCAGAGCGACCTCATCGTGCAGCAGAAAAAACTCCCGCTGCCCTCGGTTTTCAATCTCCTGGACACGTTTATTCCCATCAAGTCGCCCGCCAAGCTGGAAAAGGAGATCCAGAAAATTTCGGCCGTAAACGCTTCCCAGGCCATGTCGGCCAATCCTCTGAGCATCGGCCCCGACACCGCAATTGACGAAATTGCGGATCTGATGGTAAATAAGAACTTTCACACCCTCCCGGTCGTGGAAAATGGAAAGCTGGTGGGAATCGTCGGGAAGGAAGACATTCTCCGCACCCTGACGGCTTCGAAATAAGCGGAAAAAATCTCCCCCGGACCGCCGCAGCGGGCCGAACGGGCCGGCACTCCGGCGGAAAGAACCGGGGAAAGGGTCCCGGGACCCTCTCCCCCGCGAACCCGGACGCGAGCCTCACGATCCGGGCATTGCTTCGAGAATTTTTCGTTTCGCTTCGAGTTCGTATGTGCTGGATCCCCACTTTCCGTCGTCGCACTGGATGCACTGGTCACCCACGCACACCACGCCGCCGTCCGGATAATTCTTGCTCTGAAAATCGCAACTTTTCCGATCTGCCATTTCCAATTCCCTTTCGTCCGGGGGCTTCGAACCCGCCCCCCGTTGAAAAATTCGCCATGGAGCGGAACAAAGATCGCCGGCTCCATAGAATTTGCCGTCTTCTTTTTTCTTATTAAGGTAGGCATTTTATCGGGCGACGCACCCGGTCCCCGCCGCGCCGAAACCCGGTTCGTTGTTGTGAGGGGCGCGTCCCGAGCTTAGATTTGAAGGATGAGATTCGGATAAATTCCGGGCGGTCCGGGAACGCGGGATCGAAACCGGATCAGCGGCTGCGGGGTGTGGAAAACGCCCCGGATCGGAGGAAATACAATGTTTAGAAACGCTATGAACTCGGCCGACCAGGCCGACAGGGGCGAGCAGTCCTGGAACGAGTTCACCGGCTCGATGCATGAATCCCTGGTCAGGCTGGAAGAAATCGTGGACGATATTGCGGAAATGCGAGGCGTTTGCAGGGACGAATGGTGCAGCACCAACGAATGCACGCTCGGCGAGGCGACCGTTGCGGCCTTTGCCATCAGCGAGCCGCATTGGGCGTCGGACGAGGATTCGAAAAAGCTCAAAGAGCTGAAAAAAAGAATTCACGACCTGCACCGGGACCTCATCCACTGACACCTTTTTGAAACGACACAAGACACGCCGTGGAAGCAGCCCCGCGCCGGCCCGGAGCAACGGTCCGCGCACGGGGCGCGTCCATGGCACGGGGCGCCGCCGGCCCCGGTTCCCGGTGCGGGCATCCCGCGACCGCCGATTCGTCCGTTTTTGCAGGCGGGAACTGCATGCCGGGGGACCGGAAGTTACTTTATTTCTTTGACATAGCCACGCAGGGCTTAATATGATCTTGCCGCTGGTAGTCAGGTTCCATTCCCCAGAAGGTGCCCGCAGAGTCTTGAGGGGGCCGCCCCCTCTCCGGCCGGCAAATCCGGCCCGTTCCCGAATCCGAGGCTCGGTCTGTGCACCGGGATATTGCAGCGTTTTTTGTCGGCTCGCTTTTTTCTCCGGCCTTATTAAGGAGGCATGATATGAACGAAGAGAGAATGGTCCCGCAGAAACTTGGTATCAACGGCCTTGGCAGGATAGCGAAACTCTCGATCTGGCACCACGTGGAACGGAAGTATTTTTCGGAACTCGTGGTGAACATCGGGCGTGAAGTGGGGACCAGCCTCGCGGACATCGCCCATTTCATCGAGAAGGATTCCACCTACGGTTCGCTGCACAACTACCTGTACGGCGCACGGGCCGCCCGGTGCATCGAACAGCTCGATGAAAAATCGGGATCCTTTTTTATCGACGGCGTGAAAGCCACCTTTCTGAGGAAGGCCCGGAACCCGTCCATGATCGGATGGCGGGACCAGGGAGTCGAACTGGTGGTCGATGCGACCGGGGCGTTCGTAGACCCCACGGTGGCACCGGACGACTCGAAAGGTTCCGTGCGGGGCCACCTGGCCTCCGGGGCCAAGAAGGTGGTCGTTTCGGCCCCCTTCAAGATCAAGGACAAAGGGCGCGCGATGCCCGGCGACGCCGTAACCACCGTGATGGGCATCAACGACACCGATTACGATCCCAAGCACCACGTGCTGGTGTCCAACGCCTCGTGCACCACCACGTGCTTGGCCTACATGGTGAAGCCCCTGTTGGACTACTTCGGCTCGGAGCGCATCCTGTCCGCGGCGATGACCACCGTCCACGCCGCCACCAGTTCGCAGTCGGTGCTGGACCACGCCCCCAAGGCCAAGGCGACGGACCTCAGGAAATCCAGGTCGGCCTTCAACAACATCATCCTGACCACCACCGGGGCGGCCAAGGCCCTGGGGCTGGTGATACCAGAGATGAAAAGCATCGGATTCATCGCCGAATCCGTTCGCATCCCCGTCAATACCGGTTCGCTCATCATCCTGGCGATGATGATCCAGGACGAAAGCATGGCCAACCCCATCAACCGCGAACTGGTCAACGGCATCTACAGGAACGCGGCGAACCATTTCCCGCAGGGCTACCTGGTGTTCACGGAAGAACAGAACGTATCGTCCGACATCATCGGGCTGCCCCGCGCGGCGGCGGTGATCGAGGGTTCCGAAAACCACACGCGCACCTCCGCCGTTCGCATCGACGCGCAGAGGCTGCAAAAAGCGTTTACCTATCTTTACGAGACGGCGCCGAAAAATGTTTCGGCTTCCATCGACATCGGCGTGCTGGGTGAAAACGAGGCCGAACGCGAGCGGTCCGAGGCCAGGAAGTTCATCGAGGTGCCGGTCACCCAGGCGGTGATTTACGGCTGGTACGACAACGAACTCGGCAGCTACACCAACATGCTGGGCGACCGTACGGTAAGCATGGCGAGGCTCATGCGGATGGCCAGCCCGGTCCGGGTGGTGACGGAAGTCGGATGACGGATGGCGGGTGTCGGATAGCAGGTGTCAGATATCGGAAGGGCGGTAAACGGTTGGTCGCATCCGTCCTCTTCCCTCACCCGGCAGCCGACACCCAACATCTGCTGATCCGATATCCGACGCCTGCCATCCGATACCCGGTATCCGCCACCCGCCAGCCGACATCCGTTTTCACGCTTGCTTTTTTGCCCGAATTGTCCTAGCCTTCCTGTCTTGAAGCTAAGCTGTCTTTATTACTGACCAAATCGGAAAATTGCATTTATTTCCGCATGAAAGGATAGCCAGCGTGATAGTTCGCCACTGGATGTCGACCGATCTCGTGACCATCAAGAAAGAGGCTTCCATCCAGGAAGCCCTTGCGCTGATGAAGCAGGAATCCATTCGCCACCTGCCCGTCGTGAATACGGAAAACGAGCTGGTGGGGTGGGTCACCGACGCGGACCTGCGTGGGGTGCTCATTGCGTCCATGCTGGAAGAACTGACGCTGGAAGACGTAATGATACGACGGCCGTACACCAGCCATCCCACCATGCCGCTGGAAGAGGCGGCCCGGCTCCTGCTGGAAAAGCGCGTGGGCGGCCTTCCGGTGGTGGAAAAAGGCAAGCTGGTGGGCATCATCACCATCGTGGACATCCTGTCCGCCTTCATTACGTTCCTCGGGCTTTTCACCGAGTCGTCCCGCGTGGACGTGAAGGTGTCCGGGGCGGGCAACCCGCTGCCCGACCTCGCGCGGATCGTAAAGCAGCGGGGTGCGGAAATAATCAGCGTGTGCCACCTGCCTGCCGAGGGCGAAAAGGAATACACGTATTCGATCCGACTCAGGAAAACCGACCTGGAACCCATCGTTGCCGACCTCGAAAAACATGGAATCGAGGTGGTTGGCTCGTACAAGGACATGTAGAATACGAAGCACGCGGCCGCAACGAGGGTGTGATAGGGAGGACGGAAGAGTTTTCGGATGGATCGTAAAAGACATGAGATATGGGCGTTGGTCGTTTTGACGATTGCCCTCCTTGCTTTTTTCGGCATTCTTTCCTATCACGCAAGCGACCGCACGCTTTTCAACTCCTCGGAACCGACGGCGTCTCCCCGGAACCTGGTGGGCACGTTCGGGGCGAGCCTCGCCTGGCCGCTGCTTTTCCTTTTCGGGATAGGGGCCTACGGGCTGGTGTTCACCGGCCTGTGGACGAGCTGGCGCCTGTTTCAAGGCACGGGCCTGGACCGGCCGTGGATGCGCTTTTCCGGCATTGTTCTTCTCATCTTGACCACCATCACCCTGGCCGCTCACCATCACGAGCAAATAACGCTGTTCCACCAGACCATGAAAACCGGCGGCTATATCGG
This sequence comes from Syntrophobacterales bacterium Delta_01, assembly GCA_001603845.1. Lineage (GTDB taxonomy): Bacteria > Desulfobacterota > Syntrophobacteria > Syntrophobacterales > Syntrophobacteraceae > SbD1. The sequence goes on from LUZZ01000223.1 coordinate 7,372, forward strand.
GATCGGCCTGGCCGATCTCATATGGAGGCGGTTCAATAACGTTGGCTCGCACATCCTGCTGGTGGGGCTCTTCCTGATCGCCCTGATCCTGTCCACGCCGCTCACGTTGCGGGCGGTGCTGGAGAAGCTTTTCGATCAAATCGCCATGATCGTCGCAAGGCTCCGCGCACGGGCCGCCGCCGGCCGCGCACAGGAAGACGCGGGCGGCGAGGAGCCGCCGGCGGAGGCTGCGGAACCCGCGGACCCCAAACCCGCAAAGAAGCCCAAACCGGCTCCGCCCCTTCCCGCGGCCGAACCCGAAATAAAGAAACAGCCGCGCAAGGAACCGATCTCCCAGCCCCTGGTGCAGCTCACGTTTTCCGGCGGCAGCCAGTACGCGTTGCCTCCCCTGAGCCTGGTGGACACCTACGAGACCGATACGGTCAAACCGGACTGGAAACGGCTCGAACAAAATGCCACGATCCTGGAGGAAAAGCTTGCCGACTTCGGCATCCAGGGGAAAGTGACGGGCATCCATCCCGGCCCGGTGATCACCATGTTCGAATACGCTCCGGCGCCCGGGATCAAGATCAGCCGGATCGTCAACCTGGCGGACGACCTTTCCATGGCTCTCCGGGCGGCGAGCATCCGCATCGCGGGCCCCATTCCGGGCAAGGCGGCCATCGGAATCGAAATCCCCAACCCCAAGCGGGAGCTGGTCTCCATCAAGGCCGTGCTGGAATCGGAGGTATTCACCGCCTCCACCGCCCCGCTCACCATGGCGCTCGGCAAGGACATCACCGGCAGCCCGGTGATCACCAACCTGGGGAAGATGCCCCACCTGCTGATCGCCGGGGCGACCGGCACCGGCAAGAGCGTTTGCATCAACTCCATTCTGGCCAGCCTCCTGTATCGCAACACCCCGGAAGAGATACGGCTGCTCCTGATCGATCCCAAAAGGATCGAACTCAGCAGCTACGAGGGCATTCCGCAGCTCATCCACCCGGTGGTGACCGACGCCAAGATGGCCACGCGGGCCCTGAGGTGGGCGGTCGAGGAAATGGAGCTTCGCTACAAGCTGCTGGCCGACAAGAACGTTCGAAACATCGAAAGCTACAACCGGGTGCTGTCCCGCGAGAAACCCTCGAAAACAAAGCCTGAAACCCCGGAGCCGGAGGGGCTGCCGCATCACCGGCTTCCCTACGTGGTTATCATTATAGACGAGCTGGCGGACCTCATGATGGTGGCGTCGCGCGAAGTCGAAGAATCGATCACCCGGCTGGCGCAGATGGCGCGCGCGGCGGGTCTCCACCTGATTCTCGCCACGCAGAGGCCGTCGGTGGACGTCCTGACGGGCATCATCAAGGCGAACATCCCTACCAGGATTTCCTTCCAGGTCTCGTCCAAGATCGATTCGCGGACCATCATCGACGGATCGGGGGCCGAGTCGCTGCTGGGCTCGGGCGACATGCTGTTTCTGCCGCCGGGCACCGCCAAGCTCCAGCGCATCCACGGCGCTTTCATCTCCGATTCCGAAGTGCAGCGGTTGACCGAGCACTGGAAATTGCAGAAACTGGCCGAAGACCCGTTGATGGAAAGAGTCGATTTCCATGACGACTCCAACGGGACGGATATCGCCGAGGACGATCTGGACGAAAAGTACGACGAAGCCGTCCAGATCGTGCTGGAAACCCGGCAGGCTTCGATATCCATGCTCCAGAGGCGCTTGAGGGTGGGCTACAACCGCGCCGCCAGGATGATCGAGGTCATGGAGCAGCAGGGAATCGTGTCCGCGTCCGACGGAGTCAGGCCCCGCGAGGTGCTGGGAAGGCGCGTATCGTAAGGAGTATCATGAACCGATTTGACAAGTCCGCCAAGTCCGTCCTGTTTCCGGCCGCCCTGATCGTGATGTTGGCGCTGTGCGGCCGGCTTGCGGCCGCCGGCCCTCCGCTCGGCCAGATACTGGAAAAAACCGAGGCCAAGTACAAGCGCATCCAGGCCTTTACGGCCTCCTTCCGCCAGACGACGACCTCCGCGGCCGCCGGCACCGTAACGCCGGAAGAAGCCACGGGCAGGCTCTATTATGCCAAGCCCCGGCAGATGCGCTGGGAATACGACAAGCCCGAACCGCAGATTTTCATCGCCAACAACGATTACGCCTGGCTGTACGTGCCGTCTGAAAACCAGGTGTCGCTGTTCGACGCCAACAAGCTGTTCGCGTCGCCCCTGGCGCAGACCTTTTTCAGCGGCGCGGTGGGACTCAAGAAAAATTTCGAGATCACCCTCGACTCCGCCCTGTCCGCTTCGAATTCCGCGGCCCTGAAACTGGTGCCCATCCAGGAAGACCCCAACATCAAACTCCTGTTCCTGTGGATCGACCTGAACACCTACGGGATCACCCGCATCGAAAGCCAGGACATCCTGGGAAACACCAATCGGATCGTTCTGGACTCCCTGACGCCGGTGAGCAACATCGACCGGAAGCTCTTCCAGATGGATATCCCCAAGGGCACGCACGTCCTGGACGTGGACGGCCGGGAACTCACACCGCCGGAAATCGAACAGTTGAAGAGCAAAATCGCATCCGGCAAGGCGGGCTGATGCCTCGCTCCGCCCG
>LUZZ01000016.1 GCA_001603845.1 Syntrophobacterales bacterium Delta_01
GTAAGGAACCCCAGTCCTCCCAGGTTGATGCCGATGACCGGGATGGACCGGGTCTCGATGGAGCGGGCGACGCTCAGAAACGTTCCGTCGCCGCCGATGACGATCACGGCTTCGACAGTGGGAGGAATCTCTATCTTATCATAAAGACAACTGATGCCTGAGTTATCGATATTTTCGGCGGAAAATACCCGTATGCAGCGATTTTCCAGCCATTTTTCGATTTGCCTTGCGAGGGCGGCGGCCTCCGGCCTCATGCGCTTGTAAATTATTGCGAGATGTTGCATGTTGGACTCCGAAAAACTGATCACATGGTCTGGAATATCCGATTATAACAATAAAATTGATTTGTCAAAAAGGTGCGCTTGCTCTAGTTTGTCCAGACTTGCAATCGAATCGGGACCTTACATTCGGTTCCCTGCGAGGGGGAGCAACCGAGTCCAGACGCACCGTTTGTTGCTGAAAGAAAGAACCGGTAATGTGCAATGTCCAGGCTTTTCGCCTCGAGAGGCGGCATGAACGATAATTCGAAACACCCTTGTTCTCCGCAGTCGATCCTGGTAGTGGACGACGAGTTGCAGGTGCGCGAGATTCTCGAGGACTCCCTTGGTTCGCACGGTCACCACGTTGATACGGCCAACGACGGCATTGACGCCATCGAAAAAATCAAAACGGGAACGTACAACATCATCGTCACGGACATGGACATGCCGCGGATGGACGGGATGCAGCTCATCAAGTATATCGTCCAGAACCATCCGGGCACGGACATAATAGCGATAACCGGCCATGTAATGAAATATAAATATACGGAAGTGGTTTCCGCGGGGGCGGCCGACTTCATCACGAAGCCGTTCACCCTGGACGAGCTGGAAGCCAAATTGAACCGGGTGGTGCGGGAGCGGGGGCTGAGGGAAGAACTCCAGAAGCTGGCGATCCGCGACCACCTCACGGGGCTCGCCAATCGGCGCTGCTTCCAGGATACGGTACGGAAAGAGGCGATCAGGGCCGTCCGGTACCAGCACCCCCTGTTCATGTTTTTCCTCGATATCGACCGTTTCAAGGATTACAACGACCTCTACGGGCACCAGGCCGGCGACGGATTGCTGGTCCAACTGGCAAAACTTCTGGAAAACTCCATCCGCGAGGAAGTGGACAGCGCGTTCCGGTACGGGGGCGATGAGTTCGTGCTGCTGCTTCCCTACCTTCCGGCCGATCAGGTGTTCCGCGTAGCCGAGCGGATCCGGGAAAAATACGGCCGGCTGGATTTCACGCCCACCTCCCTTTCTATCGGCATCGCCCGTTTCGTGGAAGATTCCGCAAATATTGACGAGGACATCCAGGACATGATCCACCGCTCGGACCAGGCGCTCTACGACGCCAAGAGATCGCAAGGCAAAAATACGATTTTCATCGACGGTACTTCGCGATAGCCGCATTACAAAAATTCCTGCCCGAGATCGATTTTCGCTCGTAATGCGATAAAATTTAGTCTTGACACACAGGGGTTCGTACTTTATATAGGGCTGACTGTTGAGGCAGGGGAGCTCAGCAGATAAGCCGCGAGAATTGTTGAGCTTTGGCAACGGCATCACCTGAAAATCTGTTATGATTCCGACGGTCGAAGGCAGATTTGCTGGTGATATTTTTTTTATTACTCCGTCTGTGAGTTTTTTTATGCTGTGGCATTAAGTCCGCCCTAAAATTCAGACGGTGAGCCCATCTTTAGATGGCTGAAGGCGCTTCCGCCTTGTGGCGTTTTCAGTTGCTCCCGGTAGCATCTCCGAATTGGGCGGCAATTAGAATTGGAATTGTTCCGAGGATTGAGTGTCCTCAACAAGGAGGTGACTGCCATGGGCAAGCCTGAGTTCGGTTTTGGGGTCCATTTGATCTTGGATGGCTATGGCTGCGACCCGGCCGGGTTGGAAGATATAAAGCACATCTACAATTTCCTTGATCAGTACCCTTCCAAGATGGAAATGACCAAAATCATGCCGCCGTATGTTTTCCGGTACTCGGGTGCGGTGCCGGAGGACTGGGGGGTATCGGGTTTTGTGCTGATTGCCGAAAGCCACATCAGTATTCACACGTTTCCGGAAAAACAGTACCTGAGTCTCGACATGTTTTCGTGCAAGCCCTTCGACACCGATGTCGCCGTGGAGACCATAAAGATGTACTTCAAGGTGCAGAAGTTCGAGGCCAAGGTGCTGGACCGCGGTCAGGAGTTCCCCAACACCATCCGCGAATCGGCCCAAGTGGTCCGAATGGATCGGATGCTGAAACAGCGTTCGAGATAAGAATCTGCTATGAGTAATGAGAAAAAGGTGGGGTCCGGGGCCTTCGGGGGCCTCGGACCCCATTGTTCATTCCTGGGACTGCACGCTTCGGAATACGATTTCGATTCGTCGCGTGCGGTCATCATTCCCGCGCCTTACGATGGGACCACCACGTACCGGGCGGGCACACGCGAGGGGCCCCGCGCCATCCTGGCCGCTTCGCGCGAGCTGGAGTTCTTCGACGAGGAAACCCGGACCGAGGTGTACCGCAAGGGCATTTTCACCCTGGAAGAACTTCCGGTAAACGTGTCTTCGCCCAGGGAGATGGTAAGAGAGGTAAGGGAAGCCTGCGAGATGGTTTTGGCCGCCCGCAAGTTCCCCGTGCTGCTGGGAGGCGAACATCTCCTGTCTCTGGGGATGGTCGAAGCGGTCGCCGCGAGATATTCCGACCTCACCATCCTGCACCTGGACGCGCATTCGGACCTTCGCGAAGAGTACCAGGGGAGCACCTACAGCAACGCGTGCATCATGCGGCTCGCCCTGGAGCACGCATCGCTCATCCAGGTGGGAATCCGTTCGCTCACGGCGGAAGAATTCACATTTATCGAAGAAACGAAAATTCCCTGTTTTTTCGCCCATCAACTGCACCAGTTTCCCGGTTTGTGGAAGCGCATTCCGGAGCTTATCAGCGGCAACCTCTACATCAGCATCGACCTGGATGCCTTCGATCCTTCGATCATGCCCGCAGTGGGAACGCCCGAGCCGGGCGGACTGGGCTGGTACGAAACGCTGGCCATGCTCAAGGACGCCATCGGGCGGGCAAACGTCGTCGGACTGGACATCATGGAGCTGTTGCCGGTTCCCCAGCACACTCCTTCGGAATTTTTCGCCGCCAGGCTGCTCTACAAGTTGCTCTCCTATATTTTCATGGACAAGCCCTGACGGGATTGTTAAATTGGCGAGCTGAAGGCAACATGTCTGTGCGCGACCGAATATCCTTTGAGTCCCATTACTTAGCCGAAAGAGAGTGATAGAATTGGAAGAGCAGTCAGCCAAAGGATTTCAGAATTGGCTTCGAATGTGCTTCCGCCGTCTTGCTCGCATAGAAGACACAGAAGATATCGAAAAAGAAATCCAGCAGTTGATCGACGAGGGGGAACAGCAGGGGCTGATCTCCGAAGACGAAGGGGAGATGATCCAGGGGATCTTCTCGTTCCGCGACACCATCGCACGTGAAATCATGGTGCCGCGGACCGACACCGTCTACGCGGACGCCGATACCGGCATTTCGGATATCATTCAGCTCATCATCCAGAGCGGCCATTCGCGCATCCCCATTTTCCAGGACAACATCGACAACATCATCGGGACGCTCCACGCCAAGGATCTTCTTAGATTCTGGGGGAAAACCGATCTAGCGGTCCGGGAAATAGTGCGCTCCCCCTATTTTATTCCCGAAACGAAAAAGATAAGCGAAGTCCTCAAAGACCTGCGGGACAATAAATCGCACATGGCCATCGTCATAGACGAGTACGGCGGCACGGCCGGAATTCTCACCCTGGAGGACATCATCGAGGAGATTATCGGCGAGATCATGGACGAATACGATCTCGAACAGAAGCTGATAATCGAGCACGATGACGGGTCCATCACGGTGACCGCCCGGCTGGAGATCGAAAAGCTCGGCGATTTTCTGGGAATCGAGTTCCCGGAGGGTTCTTTCGAATCGGTCGGCGGGTTCATCATCAGCATTACCGGCAGGGTGCCCGAGGTCAACGAAAAGGTTTACTACAAAAATCTCGAAATGACCATCGAGGCGGCCACCAGCAGAAAGATCGACCGGGTGCGAATCCGCAAAGTGGACGGCGACGCTGCCGAGGAAGAACAATTCGGTGCGGAATCCGGCCGGCTGTAGCCAAATGGAGAATCCCCTTGAATAGCCACCGTTGACTGCTTCTTGTCCGTTCCTTCCCTGATTTCTCCCGTATCCAGGATGTAGCGATATCGGTCCGGCGAACCTTGCAGGGCCGGCATTTTTGTCCGAAAACCGCTGCGGACGCAAAGATTTTCCGTCCGAGAGGGTGATATGAAAGCCGTACTGCTTGCCGTTCTAAGCGGATTGATGCTCACCGCCGGGTTTCCCAAGCCGTCCCTGTTTTTCGTCTCCTGGATGGCGCTGGTCCCGCTGCTGCTGGCGCTGCGGGGAAAGAGCGCCAAGCGGGCTTTCCTCCTGGGCTACGTGTGCGGCGTGGTGCATTATCTTACGGTCCTGTACTGGATCCGTCACGCCATCTACTACTACGGCGGCATCAACTACTTTCTTTCAAACCTGATCTTGATCCTGCTCTGCCTGATGCTGGCGCTTTACCCGGCCGTGTTTGCACTGGTTGCACAGCGCTTCGCCAGGCGGCCGGCCCTGTTCGTTTTCGCGCTGCCCTTCGCCTGGGTAACCGTCGTTGAATTCGCAATGACCTTTACGCCTTTTTCGGGCTTTCCGTGGACCGCTCTCGGCTATACGCAGACCCCCTGGAACCGTCTGATCCAGGCCGCAGACATCACCGGCGTCTACGGAATCAGTTGGCTGGTGGTCTTTGCCTCGACGGCGGTTTGCGGTTTTATCCAGAACCGTTTCCGAAAAACGGCCGTCCCGGTTCTTGCCGTCTGCATCGTGGCGGCGCTGGCGTACGGCACCTGGAGGATTGCAGACGTAAAGGCGGCGCAGCAGGCAGTCCCCCCCTTCAAAGTGTCGATTGTCCAGGCCGACGTCAAGCAAAGCGTTTTGTGGGACCCGACGTCGCTTACCGATACGTTCCAACGCTATGCGCAGCTTTCCGACGACGCGGTAAAGGCCGCCCCCGATACCGATCTTCTTTTCTGGCCCGAATCGGCCATGCCGTTTTTCTACGGAATAGACGAAAATTATACGAAGGAAGCCAATGAGATCGTGCGCCGAGCCGGCAAGCCCGTCCTGTTCGGAAGCAGCGGCGTGACCCGGGTGGACGGCAAGCCGCGGCTTTTGAACCGCGCCTATCTTCTGAACGGAGATGCGCAAATCCTGGGCGCCTACGCCAAGCAGCACCTGGTGCCTTTCGGCGAGTACGTGCCGCTCAAAAAATACCTGTTTTTCGTCAAGCACCTGGTGGTGGGGGACGTGGATTTCGTGGCCGGAACCGATCCCGGCCCCATCTACCTGGACGGACACGCTCTCGGGGTGCTGATCTGCTACGAGGTGGTGTTTCCGTCCATCCCGAGGGAAGAAGTGCGAAGAGGCGCCCGCGTGCTCCTCAATATGACCAACGACGCCTGGTACGGCGATACCGGCGGCCCCTACCAGCACCTGGAAATTTCGCGCTGGCGGGCCATCGAATCCAGAGTACCCCTGGTGCGGGCGGCGAACACGGGCGTCAGCGCCGCCTTCGATGCAACAGGGGCCGAAATGGGGCGCATTCCGCTCAATACCGCCGGTTTTCTGACCGTCACGGTGCACCCCATGCGGTATTTGTCTTTTTATACCCGGTTCGGCGATATTTTTGCCTGGCTGTCGGTAGTTGTCACCTTTTTAGGTGTTATATTTTCTTATCTTGGAAGCGAGGAGATAAAACCATGACCGTGGATACCACCGAACTGCGAAATTCTCTCAAGGACCTGTCACAGCGCGTCAACACCCTCGGGGGCTATCTTTGACATCGAGGGCAAGGAAGGACGCTCGGCCGAACTGGAAAAGCTGATGGCCAAGGCCGACTTCTGGGACGACCCGGAAGCGGGCCGGGATATCCTCAAAGAACGTTCGGCGCTGAACGAAATGATCCAGACCTGGCGGGGTCTCCACCAGGAGATCGAAGACAACGAACTGCTCTTCGAGATGGCCGTCGAGGAAAACGACGAACAAAACCTGGCCGAAGTGGGCCGCAAGCTGGGCGAGCTTCAGAAAAAGTACCGCGCACTCGAACTGCGGCAGATGCTGAGCGACGAAAATGATTCGAGCAACGCCATCGTGAGCATCAACGCCGGAGCGGGCGGCACCGAGGCCCAGGACTGGACCGAAATGCTGCTCCGGATGTACCTGCGGTGGTGCGAGAGAAAGAACTTCAAGGTCGAGATGGTGGACATGCTCGAAGGCGAAGAGGCGGGGGTAAAAAACGTCACCTTTACCGTCGCCGGTTCCTACGCCTACGGAATGCTCAAGGCGGAATCCGGGGTGCACCGGCTGGTGCGCATATCGCCGTTCGACGCGAGCGGCCGCCGCCACACTTCGTTTGCCGCCGTGCTGGTGTACCCGGAAGTCGATGATACGATCGACATCGAGATCAAACAATCCGACCTGCGCGTGGACACCTTCCGCGCCAGCGGGGCTGGGGGCCAGCACGTCAACAAAACAAGTTCGGCGGTCCGGATCACCCATCTGCCCACGGGGATCGTGGTGCAGTGCCAGAATGAGAAATCGCAGCACCGAAACCGTGATATCGCGATGAAAATCCTGAAATCGAGACTCTATGAGCGCGAAAAACACGCCCAGCAGGCCAAGATGCAGGAAGCCCACGACAATCTTGACGATATCGCCTGGGGAAACCAGATCCGTTCCTACGTGATGCAGCCCTACCGGTTGGTCAAGGACCACAGGACGAACACGGAAAAGGGAAACGTGGACGCCGTTATGGACGGCGAACTGGACGAGTTTATCGAGGCCTACCTGCTGAGTTCGATGGGGTCCAAAGAAGCGACGGCGTCTTGATCCGGGCGCGGCCGAACACCGGCCCGGACACATATTTTTCCAGAAATTACACTTGGTGGTGGGCACGGTTTCATCGTGCCCACCATGTATTGCCCAAAAGAATATTAAGGTTCGCTAATAGCGGAACGAACGAAAATCCCCCTCCCTGCGATGGGAGGGGTTAGGGGAGGGTGGGGAGTGGTCTCCGCTGTTTTGCGGTACCCGACCGAGATTTTGGATTTCGGCAACAGCCCTTGAAGCCGGGTCCACCCTACACTCCGGCCGGCTTGTGCCTTCCGCTAACCTCTTCCGAACTTTCCCAGCTCGTACAGCTTGATGTACTTCATGAAAGTGCCGAGCGCCTTGGTGTAGGCGATCATAAGGCCGTCGAAGCCCGCGGTGAACCCCAGCCTCAAAAAGTAGCTCCTGCCGAACGCCCAGCAGGCATGCAGGACGGCGTCGACCGGCGAGGCTTTCCTGCCCGCGCCGTACATGTATTCGGCCAGGGACGTCGAGTAATCGTTTGCCACCCGGAACATGTCCGTATAGGAATCGAAGCTGAAGTGCTCGATCTCGCAGTCGAGCTTTTTTATCCTGCCGCCGGTCGCCCAGATTTCGTGGACCGGCCGCTCGTAGCGCCCCTCGCTTTTCCGTACCAGCCGGATCACGTCGTCCGGCCACCAGTCGCCGACCCTGATCCACTTGCCGTGGAAATAATTTTTGCGCCGGAACGAATAGGCGTCCGCCGTGCCGCTTGCCGACAGGACCTTCAAAATTTGCGTCGCCGTGTGTTTCGGGACCCGTTCGTCCGCATCGATCACCAGCACCCAGTCGTGCGCGCACTTGTCCAGGGCGCTGTTTTTCTGCGGACCGTAGCCTTTCCAGGGTTCGACGTACCACCGGGCGTTGAACTCGGCGGCGATCTCGGCGGTATCGTCCGTACTGCCCGAATCCACGATGACGATCTCGTCGGCGAACGAAACGCTTTCCAGGCATTCCCGGAGCCGTTTTTCGGCATTTTTGGTGATCATTGCCACGGACAGCGCCATCGTCATCCCTCGGGCCGCGGTTCCGGTTCCCCGCGTTTTGCGTCGAGCTGAGCCTTGAGAGCGCAGACGCTGCACACCGGGAGCCAGGAGGGGGCGCCGCATTTCTCGCAAAGCCTCAATTCACTGAGATCGGTCTGCGGCGGTTTCCTGTTTCGCAGGTAGGAAAACAGAAAATCCCTCTTGGTTCCCGGCATTTTTGTTTCCAGGAGGTTTAAGGCCTCTTTTACCTTGTGCGAACTCGCCCCCCGGGCGTACGGACACGATGCGGAATGGGGCCGTATGGAAGCAAAGTGACAATAGGCGCGAAGCTCGTGGGATTCCAACCGGTAGAGCGGCTTCAACTTGGCCGGCATCCGCGGGTGGGGGGAGGGCAGGTAGGGGTATTGCTTGTCGAAATACTGGGTGCGGTTTCTCAGGATGTTTCCCAGCAGGCGCCCCGCTTCGTCGTCCAGGTTGTGGCCGGAAACCACCGTCCCGTACCCCAGGTCGACCGCCAGCCGGTTCAGCATCTGGCGCTTGATGGCGCCGCAGATGGAACAGATGCTTCGCCGCGTGCGGGGGCGAATCTCGTCGATGGTCCAACCGAGAAGGTCCGCTATGGAATGAGACGACCAGGGCAGGTTTCTCGACGAAGCGAATTCCTCGACGGCGCGGACCGATTCGTCCGAAAAAGTGTCGATGCCCAGGTTTACGTGCACGCCCCTGGTCCTGTAGCCCAGTTCGTTCAAAATATCCCAGACCGCGAGGGAGTCCTTGCCGCCCGAAACCGCCACCAGCAAGTCCGTTTCGCGCGGAATGCCGAACTTCTTCATCGCTTTTGCCACAGCGTTCCTGCAAAAAAGCAAAAAACAGTCGGAGCAAAAAATAGTATTATGGCTCGGAAGCCTCATCTGCCCGCGCCCGGAGCACCGCTTGCATTTGGCGCCCGCCGGCAGCGGGGGAGGAGTAAGCTGCATATCACGGCCTCTGTTGTGGTTTTGCGTTGGCTTTGATCGTATTCGATTTTGGCAAAAGAGGCTATACTATTATTTTATCCCGGCAATCCATGCAGAGGTACAAGATGAGCGGAATGCACTACGAAGGAATGATCATTCGTCCCCCCAGCGAAGCGGACAGTATCCTGCTCCAGGTGACCCTGGGGTGCTCCCATAACAAGTGCACCTTTTGCGGCACGTACAAGCAGAAACGGTTTACGATCAGGGACGATTCCATTATCGACGCGGACATCGACTACGCGGCGGCAAACCTGCGGTTCCTGCGCCGCGTGTTCCTGATAGACGGCGATTCGCTAATCATCCCCCAGGACAGGCTGGTGCGCATCCTGGAACGCATCCGGGAAAAGCTGCCGTGGATCCAGCGGGTGGGGATCTACGGAAATGCGAAGGGGATTTTGAGGAAAAGCCCGGAAGAACTCGCCCAACTGCGCGAACTGGGACTGGGCATCGTCTACTTCGGGCTGGAAAGCGGGGACCCGCAGGTGCTGGCCGACGTGAAGAAGGGGCACACGCGCGAGCGCATGATCGAGGCCGGCCGAAGGGTGCGCGAAGCCGGGATCAAGCTTTCCGTCATGGTCATCCTGGGACTCGCCGGGCGGGAGAGGTCGTTGGAGCACGCCAGGGCAACCGGTGAAGCTTTGACTGCGATCGATCCCAATTACGTGGGCGTGCTGACGCTCATGATAATTCCGGGTACTGAACTCGGAGCCAAGGCGGGGGCGGGGGAATTCCAGCTTCCCACTCCGCTCGGAATGCTTGCCGAACTGCGCGAAATGCTTTTCCGCACCACCATGACGCGCGGGCTGTTCTTCGCCAACCACGCGTCCAACTACCTGCCGCTGCGAGTGAAAATGCCGGCCGACAAGCAAAAGGCACTGGCCGCCATCGACGCCGCCCTCCAGGGCGAAAAGTCACTCAAGCCGGAATGGATGAGAGGACTTTAAAACCGATTACCCGCGGGAAATTCCTTTAAACGGCGCCGAGAAAAAAACGGAGCGAAGCAAAGCCGGTCACTGCGGACAGGCCTGCTTTCGCTCCGATCCAGCAAACATCCAAGGGCAAGGAGCCGCCAACCGGCAACTCCCAACGGGCAGCCTGCAGCCGTCAATGCCCCTGGCAGATTTCGTGGGCGCCGCGGCGCATCTCCTCTTCTTCGAACCTGTGGTCCAGCCATATCAGCACCTTGGAGAATTCTCTCTTCAGGTCGGCGAACGCCCGCCCGCGATGGCTGACCGCCGATTTTTCCTCGATGCTCATTTCAGCGAAGGTCTTGCCCGCCGGAGGATAGTAGAACAGGGGGTCGTACCCGAAGCCTCCGTTTCCGCGCGGGGCATCCAGGATGACGCCCTCGCAGAAAGATTCGTAGGTGAGAGCCGGACCCGCCGGGACGGCCAGGGACAGAACGCAGCAAAACCGGGCTTTCCGGTCCTGTATGCCGGAGAGGGCGTCGAGAAGTTTGACATTGTTTTCAGGATCGGTCGCCTTCGGGCCGGCGTAGCGGGCGGAATGCACACCGGGGACCCCGCCCAGGGCTTCGACTTCCAGCCCCGAATCGTCCGCCAGAGCGGGCAGGCCCAGGACCTTCGCCGTAAAGCTCGCCTTCTTGTAGGAGTTGTCGTCGAAGGTCGCTCCGTCTTCGACCACTTCGGGAATGGGGCCAAAGTCGTTGAGGTCCTTGATATCGACCGGAAAACCCTTGAGAAGTTCCTTGATTTCGGCGGATTTTCCCCCGTTCTTAGTGGCGATTACCAGAGTGTGTCTTTTCATGTCACCTTGAGTCGATAGAGTGAGTAATAAAAAAACGCCGCGCCGGCATCTCCCCGATGAACTGACCCGGCGGACCGGCGGGCGGCGGATCAGGCCGAAGATTTTTCCTCCGCCGGCTGGGAAGCCTTGAACGGTTTGGCGGCGAAAAAGTGTACGACCCATACGCTTATTTCGTAGAGCACCAGCATCGGCCCGGCCATCAGGAGCTGGGACACGACGTCGGGGCTGGGGGTAAGCGAC
>LUZZ01000224.1 GCA_001603845.1 Syntrophobacterales bacterium Delta_01
GAGTAACGGAACGGACGGGAGTGATTAAAAACTTACATCTGCTAAATTTTATACACGTTTACAATTTTATCACATTTGCGTAAAAAATTGAACACCCTCATTTCCCACCCCCTCCGCCCACCGGACCTCGCACGCATTTGGAACCGGGTTGGAAGAATCTTTCCGCTCCCGCCCTCATTTGGCACCGAACTTGCCGGATAAGTACGGGCCAAAGCAAAAGCAGGGAGCGTTTTCATTGAAACAGGAACCCGATTATAATCTTGATTTCAGAGAGACGATCACTCCTCTGGCTTTGCTGGTGATGAGCCAGGTGCTCCGGGACATGAAGCCCAACGAGGTATTGGAGATCATCGTTCGGGACCCCGTTATCCGGCGCGACGTCATCACCATGATACCCGGTTCGAGTTGCGAGCTGATTCACGTGGACTACGACGAAGCTTCCCGCCTGTCGCTGATCCAGGTGAAAAAGATCAGGGACGTCCCGCAGTGAAGCGTTGCGGGTCCGGACTCGGCCGGAAGCCCCCGTGGGGGTGATCGCGGGTGCCGTTGCCCCCGTCGTTTCGGGGTGCGTGCGGCGAACCGGGATCGACCGCAGCCGTATTGACACGAATGAGTATCAGCCGGGAAACGTAAACCGGGCAAACTTGGGAAGCCTGGTTTCGATCGAGGAGCAACTCGCGTCAAAAGCTTACGTGTCCGGTCATTATGACAGAAATATTTTGAAAAGGGGAGTTGCAGGGAGTGTCATTTCAGGAAAAAAATCACGAACCCGCGGGAGTGTAAGGCTGATTTCCGGCGGTGAGGCGTAGTGGTGCGCCTTGTCCGCCTTTTCCGATATTTTCAACACCGTTTTACGGTCCATAGAAGATCCTGTGTTTCCGAGGGATAACAAGGAGATGATTGTGGAAGCTGCCGTTATACCGCACAAGCTTGAGGATTCGCTCAGGGCTTATCTTGACAAATTGAATCTCGAACGGTGTTTTACCTGCGGCACCTGCACGAACGGGTGCCCGGTGACCGGAACGCCGGGAATGGAAGAGTGGGACATACGCAAGGTCCTGAGGATGCTCCATTACGGGATGGTCGACGAGGTGGTGGAATCCAAGTTCCCGTGGGTGTGCACGGGGTGCGGCCGGTGCGCCCACGCCTGCCCCATGGGCATCGACATCCCCTATATCATGCTGCACATGAAGTCGCTTCGCCCGCGCGACAAGGTGCCCGGCATCCTGCACAAGGGGGCCGAAAACTGCTTCAAGACCGGCAACAACATGGCCATTCCCAAGGACGACTACCTGTTCCTGATGAAGGACATGGGGGACGAGATGGTCGACGAGGGTTTTCCGGGCTTCTACGTGCCGGTTGACAAAAAAGGGGCCAACGTCCTCTTTTTCCCCAATTCCAAGGAAGTGTTCGCCGACAACGACGACATGAAATGGTGGTGGAAGATCTTCTACGCCGCCAGGGAAAATTGGACGATCCCTTCCGAGAACTGGGAATCGGTTGACTGGGGTCTTTTTACGGGCAACTACGACTTCATCAAGACGTTTGCCAAGCGCAAGATCGACTTCGTGAAGAACAACGGGATCCATAAGATGATCATGCCGGACTGCGGCGGCGGTTCCTACGGCTGCCGGGTGGGCATGAAGGACTGCGTCCAGGCCGACCCGTCCGACAAGATCGAGTACGTGTATCTCTACGAGTACCTGGTGGACCTCATCCAATCCGGCAGGATCAAGCTGGACAAGAGCGTGAACGCCGGCAAGGTCTTCACGTGGCATGACTCCTGTAAACACGGCAGGGAAGTGGAGCGCCATTTCGGCAAGGGCTACTACGAGGAGCCGCGCTGGATCATCAGCCAGTGCGTGGACGAGTTCTCGGAGATGGAGCCCAACCGCGCCAACGGGCATTGCTGCGGAGCGGGCGGCGGCATGTGGCCCGGTCCCTATCCCGACGAAGCCGCGTGGCACGGCCGCGAAAAATACAAATCCATCAAAAACAGCGGAGCCAACGTGGTGGTGGTGGGATGTTCGAATTGTCACGACCAGTTGATGAAAAGGCTCCCAAAGTACTACCAGGATTACAAATATGAGGTTATGTATATATGGGAGCTCGTGGCGGAGTCCCTGGTGATCGAACCCTGGAGTGACCAGGAAGTGGCCGCCGCTCAGGCCGAGGGGGAAAAGCAGTGGGAGAGCCTCGGAGTGGGTGGTGAGGAAGAGGAAGAGTGATCCGGGGGCTTTGATGACGAGTCGGGATTCACTGTGGCGTTTCCCAATCGGATTGTCATTCAGGCACGTTCGCACTTCGAAGATGAGTTGAGCGAAAAACGGGCATCGACGGCACCAGTGCTTTTTCACGCGCATGTTCTTACCGCCGCATGATCTCAGTTAATGGAGGAGGACCGGCTGTCCCGGATTGAAAAAATTCGACGCGACAAGCCGGCAGGGACCCGGTGGCGCGAAGCAAGTTTCGCGCACCGGGTTCCTGCCGGTTTTGGGAAGGCGTCGATGCGCACCGGGTAGGGCAGCGCCCGGCAGCGAGCGGCCCGAGGTGGAGGCAAGCGGTTCGACCGCTTGCTGCGAGGTCCGCCTGGACGCAAATTCTCCATTTTTAAACTGAATATGCTGAC
>LUZZ01000225.1 GCA_001603845.1 Syntrophobacterales bacterium Delta_01
AGCCGTTTGAGCCGGCATGCGGTTTTGGGACCGCATGCAACTCCGCCGACTATCAGAACGCGCAAAGGATTGTTCATGAAATTGTTCTCCATTTGGTTATGGTTACGTCCGTTCACCGCTCCGGGACAACCCTGGAGCGGCGATTCCCGCTAAAGCTGAGCTGGAATTCGCAAGGGGCATGCCACACGCCACCGGCCGGGTTGCGCACGGCTCCGGACTGCGTACTCCGCGCTCAGGAGGTGCGATATGTTTCCTCAATGGTGCCGAAATACTGCATTTTGTTCCTTCCTTTCGGGACGTGGCGCAGGGTTCCCGCGGACCGGCACAATGGCATGAACATTGTACCCCGGTAGAACAGGCCGCCGCTCCCCCCGCCCCCGGCGCGGGAGCGGCGCCGGACCCACCTTGCACATGGTCGGTTTCCGTATCCACCGAACAGCAAACCAATAAGCGAGGACCAAACCATGAGCCAGACATCTCTCCACATTCTCCCGATGCGTATCACCGATCTCATCGAACTCCAAAAACGGGGGGCGCGGATTACGTGCTCGCCCGACTTCAAGATCGTACCCGTGGATTTTTCGCATCGCACCTGCCGGTTCCGGGCGCTCGTGTTTCTGTGCCGGTTTTCCGGCATGGTGGACAGGCAGTCCTACACCTTCCGAAAATGCTACGCGCGGGGCTGCTCCCACGACCAGTGCCCCCGGGTCGCCCAGGCGGTGATGATTGCCAATCATTACCTGCAACGGGATTATCACCGGTTGGAACAATGCGGCATCGAGATCGAGAAAAAGCTCTTCACCCTGGAGGAAGCGGCGGTCGAGCTGCTGGATCTCAAAGAGGACCAAAGCCGGGGCATGCTCCTCGACGACTACCTGCGGATGGCCAAAGAGGGACAGAACATCGGCGCAAGCGTTTCCCTGGAATACGTGCCCGCGACCGAGCATTTCGAGTACCGCAAAAACGACCAGACGTTTCTGATGGCAAGCTTCGCCATGGAGGCCCGGGGGGAAAGCGCGACATGCCAGCGCTGCCTGGGCTGCTATCCCACGGAGCTGGAAGAGGAGGCGAGACCGGTTCAAATACGCGTGGCCAACGACCGGCTCTCGCACCTGTACGCGGAATTCGATCAGTGTTCCATACAGTATGAGAAGCAGTTTTTCGTGTGAGGTCTCATTCCGATTCGCAGTTCTCCTCCGAAACGATATTGAGCCGGAGCATCTTACGGCGCAGGGTATTTTTATCTATCCCCAGTTCCCGTGCGGTGGCCATCCGGCGCCAGCGATTCCGGTCGAGGGCGTCCCGGATGCCCTGCCGCTCGATGTCCATGAGGGTGGAGCCCCCCATGGCGCCCAGCCGGTCGGATTTCCCGGTGAGGTATTCGGGCAGGCACCTCGGCTGGATCAGCCCGTCGCGGCAAAGTATGAACGCGAATTCGATGGCGTTTTCCAGCTCCCGCACATTTCCCGGCCAGTCGTGGCGCATGAACACCCCGAGAGCCTCGTGGCTCAGGCCCATCACGTTCTTGTTGCGCAGCTTGTTCAATCGCTCGATAAAATGCTCGGTCAGAAGGGGTATGTCTTCTTTCCGCTCCGCCAGCGGCGGCAGTTCCAATTTGACGACGTTGATACGATAATACAGGTCCTGCCTGAATGCACCCTCCTCAACCAGCCGGAACAGGTCCTTGTTGGACGCGGCAACGATTCGGACGTTGGTTTTGACCGTTTTGGAAGACCCCAGGGGTTCGTAGGTGCGGTCCTCGAGGACCCGGAGCAGCCGCACCTGGAGCGCCGGGGAAATGTCTCCGATTTCGTCGAGGAAAAGCGTCCCGCCCTCGGCCATGGCAAAGCGCCCCAGCCGGCCCTTTTTGGCGTCGGTGAAGGCCCCCGCGACGTGGCCGAACAGTTCCGATTCGAGCAGCGTGTCGGGAAGCGCCCCGCAGTTTACGGCGACGAACGGGTTCTTGGCCCGCGTGCTGAGGCTGTGGACGGCGCGGCTCACCAGTTCCTTCCCCGTGCCGCTGGGTCCCTGGATGAGGACCGTGCTCTCGCTCTGGGCCACTTCCGGGAGGATCGAAAAGATCTTTCTCATGGCCGGCGACTTGGAAATAATGTCCTGGAACCGGTACTGGCGGTAGATTTCCTTGCGCAGCGTCTCCACCAGGCTGAGGTCGCGAAAGGTTTCCACCCCGCCGATGATCCTGCCGGCTTCGTCGAGCAGCAGGGCCGTGCTGACGCTGATGGGAATTTCCCTGCCGTCGGCCCGAAAGATCACCACCGGCATGTTCACGATGGGCTTTTTCGTTTCGAGCGTGGATTTCAGGGCGCAGGTCGATTCGCAGATATTTGCCCGGAAAACCTCGCAGCACGGGCGGCCGATGGCCTCCGAGGCGGGAATGCCCGTTATCTTTTCCGCCGCATGGTTGAAAAAGGTGACCCGCCAATCGAGGTCCACCGTAAACACCCCGTCCGCAATGCTGTTGAGGATGATCTCGGTTTGCGGCGACAGGGTCGAGACAGGCAAATCAGCATTCATGGCCACGATGACTCTTTCCTGGAAAAAATGAGGCAACCGTTACCCGGTCCCGTAACCGGCGCCTTTTCTGATCGTTTCCATCCCGGAGACGACGCGTCCCACGCCGGCGCCAAACGAAGGCAAAACGGCGCGCAACGTCACGCCGGCGGTGCTTTCGGGCATCAATTTCATATCACGCTTTGATTATATCGAATGAGGCGGGCACAGGGAACACAATATACCCTGGAAACGATAAAAAGGGGTGCAATTTGTTTCCTTGGATTTCGCGCGCGGGCAGAGGTGGTTCCCATAAACAGTGATTGAAAGGAGTGGACCGTGGGTGGGTACGGTTTTGAGGGCTGCTGCCCAAATCTTCCGGTACCGTCGGTATCTTTGCCCCGAAGGGGCTCAATAGACCAGCCCAGGGTCAGCGCCAGCGCCACCCTGGGGAACATCGTCGCAGATGAAACCAATGCCCCGAAGGGGCTGCATAATGGAGGAACGGATTCTCTCGTAATGCCCTCTCACTATGTAACCCCTTCAGGGTATCTTCAATTGTGGACCGTGATCGTTCCCGGGGTGGCGCCGGCGCTGAAACCCCGGGCTATTTCTATGCAGCCCGCTTCGGGGCAACGGATCAGGTGCCGCATTGTCCATTCTGTTGGGAAATAAGGTTCGCACCAGGTCCCGGCTCCGGCCCCCCGACAACGGCATGGCGAAAACCAAGGGCTGCTTCCGCCGTCAAAACCGCGGGCGGGCGGTTTGCGGATCAGACGGATTTGAGCGGCTGGCCGACATTCCTTTGCGCTATCACCTGGTCGATGAGACCGTATTCCCTGGCCTGCTCGCCGGACATGAAAAAATCCCGGTCCGTGTCGCGCTCGATCTCTTCCAGGGTTTTTTGCGTGTGTTTCACCAGGATCAGGTTCAACTCTTCGCGCAGCTTCAGGATCTCTTTGGCCTGGATGTCCACGTCCGCCGCCTGCCCCTCGAAGCCCCCCAGGGGCTGGTGGATCATGATCCGTGCGTGCGGAAGGGAGAAGCGCTTGCCCTTTGCCCCGGCCGCCAGCAGCACGGCCCCCATGCTGGCCGCCTGCCCCATGCACAGCGTGGTGACTTCCGGCTTGATGTACTGCATGGTGTCGTAGATCGCCAGGCCCGCCGTGATCAGGCCGCCGGGAGAGTTGATATAGAAGTGGATATCCTTGTCCGGGTCCTCCGATTCCAGGAAAAGCAACTGGGCGATGACCAGGTTGGCCACGTCGTCCGTGACTTCCGTTCCCAGAAATACGATCCTATCCCTAAGGAGCCTGGAATAGATGTCGAAGGCGCGCTCGCCCCGGTTGCTCTGCTCGACTACAACGGGAATCAATGACATGGTTCGGATTGCTCCTGTTTCGGGTTGATCAAAAAATTTCCCCCGACACCCCGCCCGCGCGGCTGCGCGCCGCTCAGGGGAGTGCGGGGGAAACACTTTATACCAGTTTGGGTCGAAGATGCTACATTTTAAGCCGAAAAAGAACGGGGAAACGGCCTTCCCGCGTCCTTTCCGCCGGGCCGCGGGACATCAGGCCGGGCAGATCCCTTCCAGCGCCTCGTCCAACAGGACGTCCACCTTCACCATGATCTGGCTGTCCGTATAGTTGGCGAGCCGGATGGCCTTGGCCGGGCACTCGGAAACGCACGTGCCGCAGCCCTGGCACAGGGCTTCGTTGATCTGCGACGCCCCGTTTACGATCTGCGGGACCCCGAAGGGGCAGGCGCGGACACACACCAGGCACGCGGCGCACAGCCTGGGATCCACCTTGGCCACCACGCCGCCGATGGTCTGGTCCTTGGACGCAAGAAACGCCCCCGCCCTGGAAGCGGCCGCCAGCGCCTGGGAAATGCTCTCGGAAATGAGCTTCGGGCTGTGCGCCGTCCCGCACATGAAAATGCCCTCGGCCGCGAAATCAACCGGCCGAAGCTTCGCGTGGGCCTCGATAAAATACCCGTCGGAGCTGCTCTGAAGCTTCAGCAGGGTGGTCAGTTCGCGGTTCTCGGAAGCCAGGGTGGCCGCGCTGAGGACCACGGCGTCCGCCGACATCCGGACGGGACGGTTCAAGACGTGGTCCTGGAACAGAACGGAAAGCCCGCTGCCGTCGGTACCGACCTCCGGGGGGGTGTCCGCGCTGTAGCGCGAAAACAGGACGCCTTCGCGCCGAGCTTCCGTGTAGTAATCTTCCAGCAGGCCGTACGTCCTCATGTCCCGGTAAAGGATCACGATGTTCATATCGGGATTGAGCTTTTTCAGTTCCAGGGCGTGCTTCACCGCGCTCTGGCAGCAGATGCGGCTGCAATTCGGATTCTCGTCGTTTCTGGACCCCACGCACTGGATCATCACCACCTGCTTCCAGGCGCCCGCTTTCGACGGTTCGCCCTGCATCAGGCCGTCCAGTTCGAGCTGGGTCATGACGCCGGCGTGTTCGCCGTAGCCGAACTCCCTGGGCTTGTACTCCCGGGCGCCGGTGGCCAGGATGGTCACGCCGTGGCTGATCTCCGTCACCATGCCTTCGCCCGTCCGGACCTTGGTCTGGAAGTTGCCCTTGTAGCCGGAAAACCCGGAAATATCCGCGCCGGTGAACACTTCGATGTTGGCGTTGCCCCGGACTTCTTCGATCAGGTTCCCCAAAAATTTCCGGACGTCGCGGCCTTCGATGGTGTGGGAAATCCTCCGGCTGAGCCCGCCCAGCTCGGTGTCTCTTTCCACCAGCGAGACCCGGAAGCCCTGCCGCGCAAGGCCCAGCGCGGCCGTCATGCCCGCCACGCCGCCCCCGATGACCAGCGCGCCCTGGATGATATCGAGGGGGCGTTCGAACAGGGGATCGAGCAACGCGGCCCGGGCCACGGCCATCCGCACTAGGTCCTTGGCCTTCGCGGTGGCTACTTCCTTTTGGCCGCTGTGACACCACGAATTCTGGTTCCGGATATTGGCCATCTCGAACAGGTACTTGTTGAGGCCCGCGTTCATCAGGGTTTCCTGGAACAGCGGCTCGTGCGTGCGCGGCGTGCACGCGGCGACCACCACCCGGTTGATCCCCTGTTCGGCGATGACCTTGGCCATCTTCACCTGGGTGTCCTGCGAACAGGTGTAGAGGTTGTCCTCGACGTAGACCACATGGGGAAGGGACCGTGCGTATTCCCGCACCTCGGGCACGTTGACGATGCCCCCGATGTTGGTGCCGCAGTGGCACACGAAAACACCCACGCGGGGCGGTTCGCTGAGAACGTCCTTTTCGGGAATCTTTGCCTTCACGCGCGCCACGTCCCACCGCGATTCGCTCAAAAGCGAGCTGCACGCGCACGCCGCCGCGGAGGCATCCACCACCGACTGCGGAATGTCCTTGGGGCCCTGGGCGGTCCCGCACACGTAAACCCCGGGCCGGGAGGTGGAAACCGGGGTGAAGCCGTCGGTGTCCACAAACCGGTGGGCGTTGAGGTCTATGCCGAGCTTTTTGGCCATTTCCACGGCCTGCTCGCCCACGTCCAGCCCCACCGAAAGGACCACCAGGTTGAAGACCTCCGCGTGCATGTTGCCTGCTTCATCGACGAACGTGATCTCCAGGTCCCCGTCACCCACCGGGTCCACTGTGTGCACGCGGGAACGGATGAAGCGCACGCCTTCGTGCCTGGCCCGCAGGTAGTATTTTTCGAAATCTTTCCCGTAGGTCCGCATGTCCATAAAGAAAACAGCCGTATCCAGCCCGCTGTGCGAGTGCTCCTTGGCGATCATCGCTTCCTTGATGGCGTACATGCAGCACACGCCGGAACAGTACGAGTTGTCGCAGGCGTTGATGTCCCGCGACCCGACGCACTGGAGCCAGGCGATCTTCTTGGGCTCCTCCCGGTCGTAGGGCCTCATGAGCTTGCCCCGGTAGGGGCCCGAAGCGCTCAGGATGCGCTCGAATTCGAGGCTCGATATGACGTTGGGATGGTTTGCGTAATCGTACCGGTCGAACCGCGTCGGGTCGAAAACGCCGGTGCCGGTGGCGATGATCACCGCCCCCACGTCCAGTTCCGTCACACGGGGAGTGTCGGAGTAGGCAATGGCCCCGGCGAGGCAGGCGGTTTCGCACAGTCCGCAGCCCAGGCAAACCGAGCGGTCGATGGAGTACACCATGGGCACGGCCTGCGTGTAAGGAATGTAGGTGGCCGCCCTGCGGTCCAGGCCGCAGTTGTATTCGTTTGCGGCGCTTACCGGGCAGACCTGCGCGCACGCGCCGCAGCCCGTGCACCGGGACCTGTCGATGAAGCGGGGAGTCTGGTGGAGGGTGGCCTTGAAATGGCCGGGCCCGCCTTCCAGCGATTCGACTTTCGAGTGGGTAATGATGTTGATATTAAGATGCCGGCCGACCTCGACCAGCTTGGGTGAGATGACTCACATGGCGCAGTCGTTGGTCGGAAACGTCTTGTCCAGTTGCGACATGAGTCCGCCGACCGTCGGCGACTCGTCCACCAGGTGGACGTAATACCCGGCGTCCGCCAGGTCCAGGGACGCCTGCATGCCCGCGATGCCGGCACCCACCACCATGACGGCGCCGACTATTTCCTTCTCGTCTTTTTCTGCCATGTTCGATCCTATGTCAGCATATTCAGTTTAAAAATGGAGAATTTGCGTCCAGGCGGAC
>LUZZ01000226.1 GCA_001603845.1 Syntrophobacterales bacterium Delta_01
TTACGCCGGTTTTCTGATCATCCTTCTGGCGGTCATCTTCTTTATCGCCGAGATCAAGGTCTCTTCCCACGGGATGCTCAGCACGGCGGGGGTGCTGTGCCTGATACTGGGTTCGCTCATGATGTTCCGGCTTCCGGAGCAGGGGACCGAGCTTGCGATGTCCGTCTTCGTGCCCACGGTGGCGGTCATCTCGGCCTTTTTCGTGGGCGTCGCCGCCCTTGCGTTCAGGGCGCAGACCGGGAGGCCCCGCACGGGGGCGGAAGCCCTGGTGGGCGAAATTGGTGAAGTGAAGCGGGACATCGACCCCGAGGGCAAGGTGTTTGTGAACGGCGAAGTGTGGAATGCGCAATCGGATGAGACAATCCTGACAGGTGAAAAGGTAGAAGTGGTCGGAGTGCATAATTTAAAGTTGAAAGTGAAAAAAATCGGTGGTAGATAGTGAAAATTAGCTCTTGCTCACACCGCGTGGGCAGACGGGCGATCGGAGGGGAAACATGCCGTACGGCATTATCGTAATTGTCGCTCTTGTAGTACTGTTTTTGGCAAACGCCATCCGCGTGTTGAACGAGTACGACCGTGGTGTCATATTCCGACTCGGCCGGGTTATCCGCGCCAAGGGACCGGGACTGATCCTCCTGATCCCCGGAATCGACAAGATGGTGAGAGTGAGCCTGAGGTTGATCGCCGCCGACGTTTCGCCCCAGGATGTGATCACCCGCGACAACGTGTCGGTGAAGGTCAGCGCGGTGATTTACTTCCGGGTGGTGGACCCGGTGAAGGCCATCATTTCCGTCGAAAACTATCTTTACGCAACCAGCCAGCTCGCGCAGACGACGCTGAGAAGCGTATGCGGCCAGGCGGAACTCGACGATTTGCTGGCCGAGCGCGACAAGATCAACACTCAAATCCAGGAAATTCTCGATCGCCACACCGAACCGTGGGGCATCAAGGTTTCGGTTGTCGAACTCAAACAGATAGACCTGCCCCTCGAAATGCAGCGGGCAATGGCAAGGCAGGCCGAAGCGGAACGCGAACGGCGCGCCAAAATCATCGGCGCCGAGGCCGAATACCAGGCGGCCAGCAAGCTTTCCGAAGCCGCCGTGATTATCCAGGAAACACCCGTAGCGCTCCAGTTGCGCTACTTGCAGACTCTTCGTGAAATAGCCGCCGAGAACAATTCGACGACCCTGTTTCCCATTCCGATAGATTTGTTCAAGCCCTTTGTTAAGATATCGGAAATGTTAGATAAAAAAGGCGGCAAGGAGTAGATGATGGCAAAGAAGGAAAAAGAGAAGAAGGAAAAACCCCTCGACAAAATGACGGCCAAGGAACTGCGGGAACTGGGCCTGTCCACCGGCGGAATCGTCGGGGTCCACGCCATGAACAAGGCGGAGTTGATTGCGGCGATCAAGGAAGTGAGGGGCATCGTTGACGAGAAAGGCAAGAAGGAAGTGGACGTGCGCGCCCTGAAGCTGAAGATAAGGGAGCTGAAGGAGAAGCGCGACCAGGCCAGGGAAGCCGGCAATTCCAAGCTGATCGAAGCATTCCGGCGCAGGATCAGCAACCTGAAGAAAAAGACCCGGAGGGCAGCGTGATGGAAGTCGGAAGACCGGGAAAGCCTCCGGTTTCCGAACCCTGACATCCGGTTTTCGTCAACCGACATCTGATATGCGATTTCCGTCTCTTGCACTCGATCATGGAGGATAATGATGAACGTGGAACCGAAGGTGATTGCCGCAATTTCATCTGCTATCGGATATTACATGCAAGCGGAACAGGAAGCCATGCTTGCCCTTCAGGCCCAGAGAAGGCCGGCGATGCCGGTTGCGATGAGCAGTCCCTTTTCAATCGCCGGTAGGCAGGCGGCAATGGAAGTGCGATGGGCTTGGCAAATGCGCATCCCGCGCTAATTTGACTCAATTTGTCTTTTGGGCCGCGGCGTTCGGGATGAGGAAGGTTTCCGGTTTGTTCCAGTTTCGGGCTCCGAGCTCAATTTTTGATGCCAGCAAGTTCCTGAAGGATGTTTCCTTGCCGACTTCTGGTGTTCAATTCCGGTACTGAGGTAAGCTGAGCTGAAATTACTTTCTCTCGAATGGTAAAAGGAGACAGAAGGATGGAGAATTCACATCGTCATGGCACCTCAATGATTGCGAAGCTGATCGACGAGCCGGCAGTCGCGGCTGATAATCCACTCAAGATAGGGGACCTGACATTCCGTGACGGTCACCAGTCCCTCTTCGCCACCCGCGGGAGGACCGAGGACCTCCTTCCGATTGCCGAAGAAATGAACAAGGTCGGATATTGGTCGATGGAAGTCTGGGGCGGGGCGACTTTCGACACGATGCATCGGTTTCTCAATGAAGACCCGTGGGAAAGAATCCGCCAGCTCAAAAAATATCTCACCAAGACCCCGATGATGATGCTGCTTCGCGGCCAGAACCTGGTAGGCTACCGCAACTACGCCGACGATATGGCGGAAGCCTTCGTTGACCGTGCGTGCATCAACGGTATCGACATTTTCCGTACGTTCGACGCACTCAACGACTACCGCAATTTCGAAACCGTTATCAAACCCATCAAGAAGAACAAGAAACACTTTCAGGGAACTATCTGCTACTCGCTGACCAAACCGCGCATGGGCGGCGAGGTGTACAACCTCGAATATTACGTGCAGAAAGCCAAGCAGCTCGAAGACATGGGCGCCGACACGGTGTGCGTCAAGGATATGGCCGGCCTCATCGCTCCCTACGACGCCTATTACCTGGTAAAGGCGCTCAAGGAAAACGTGAAGGTTCCCATCCATCTGCACAGCCATTTCACCTCCGGCATGGCCGACCTGGCGATGCTCAAGGCCGCCGAGGCGGGCGTGGACATCATCGACACCTGCCTGTCGCCCTGGGCCTACCGCAGCTCCCACCCGGCGATCGAGCCCCTGGTCATGACCCTCAAGGCCACCAACAGGGACACCGGGTTCGACCTGCACCAGCTCGCCAAGTGCAGCGCGCACTTCGAGAAGGTATCGCCCAAGTATCGCCACCTGCTCGATGACCGTATGTCCACCATCGACATCGGCGTGCTCCTCCACCAGACGCCGGGCGGCATGCTCTCCAACCTCATCAACCAGCTCCGCGACATGGGCGCATCGGACCGCCTGGGCGACGTGTTCGCCGCCCTGCCCCAGGTCCGCAAAGAAATGGGCCAGGTGCCCCTGGTTACCCCGACCAGCCAGATCGTCGGCATCCAGGCCGTCAACAACGTGTTGTTCGACACGCCCGAAGAACGCTACAAAATGATCTCCGCGCAGAGCAAGGACCTGTTCTACGGCCTGTACGGCCGGACCCCTGTCCCGGTAGACCCCGAAATCCAGAAAAAGGCACTGAAGGGCTACCCCAGGGGCGAGACTCCGTACGCCGGACGCCCGGCGGAAATTATCGAATCGGAAATGCCCAAGAACTGGGAAGACACCAAGGGCCTGGCCAAGGACATCGACGATGTGCTCATCTACGGCATGTACCCCATGACCGGCAAGCGCTTCCTCAACTGGAAGTACGGCAACGAGCCCATTCCGCCCGAAGTTATGCCCAAGACCCTTGAGGACTGCGCAAAAGAAGCGGAACTCGTGAAGAAGGCCAAGGCCGGGTTGCTCGTCGAAAAGCCGGCGAAGGAAGTTCCACCCAAGGGCGAAAACATCCGCCAGTTCAACGTGTTCGTGGACGGCGACTACTTCTCGGTGGAAGTGGACGCCATCGGCGGCGTTCCCATGATCACCGGCATCAACCCGATTCCCCAGCCCGTAGCGGCTCCGAGACCTGTGCCCGTAGCGGCCCCCGCTCCCGCGGCAGCGCCCAAGGCGGCCGCTCCCGTTGAAGGCGGATCGAGGCTCGAAGCCCCCATGCCCGGCATGGTGATCCGGTACGTCGTGAAAGAAGGCGACCAGGTGAAGGAAGGCGACGTGGTGATGATCCTGGAAGCCATGAAGATGGAGAACTCGATCCTGGCCCCGGTTTCCGGCGCGGTAAAGCAGATTACCTGCAAGGAAGGCCAGAGCGTGCAGAAAGGTGACGTGCTCGCGGTATTTGCATAGGAGTTGAACCGACCTCAGCGACGAACTCATGCGAGAGAGGAGTGCTTGAAGATGGCCAAATCACCAGTTCGTGTTGCAGTTACCGGAGCCGCAGGCCAGATAGGTTATGCGCTGTTGTTCCGTATCGCCAGCGGCCAGATGCTCGGCAACGATCAACCCATAATTCTCCAGATGCTGGAACTGCCCATCGATAAAATACAGCAGGCCCTCAAGGGCGTCATGATGGAACTCGATGACTGCGCGTTCCCGCTGCTGACGGACATGGTCGGAACGGGCGACCCGAAGGTTGCCTTCAAAGATGCCGACTACGCCCTGCTGGTCGGCGCCAAGCCGCGCGGCCCCGGCATGGAGCGCAAGGACCTGCTGATGGATAACGCCAAGATATTCATCGAACAGGGCCGTGCGATGAACGAAGTCGCCTCGCGCGACATCAAGGTGATCGTGGTGGGCAATCCCGCAAACACCAATTCATGGATTGCGATGAATTCGGCCCCCGATCTGCCCAAGGCCAACTTTACGTCCATGATGCGGCTCGACCATAATCGCGCCATGTCGCAGCTCGCCGCCAAGGTGGGCAAGCCGGTGGAAGCGGTCGAGAAGATGGCGGTGTGGGGCAACCACTCCCCCACCATGTACCCGGATATCCGGTTCGCCACGGTTGACGGCAAGCCCGCTCCTTCGCTGGTGGACGAGGGCTGGTACCGCAACGAGTTCATCCCCACGGTGGGCAAGCGCGGTGCGGCGATCATCCAGGCACGCGGCCTGTCTTCGGCGGCTTCGGCGGCCAACGCAGCAATCGGCCACATGCACGACTGGGCCCTGGGCACCAACGGCAAGTGGGTGACCATGGGCATTCCGTCGGACGGCTCCTACGGCATCCCGGAAGGCACGATGTACGGTGTTCCCGTCATTTGCACCCCGGGCAAGTACGAGAGGGTGACGGGCCTGGAAATCGACGCATTTTCGCGCGAGAAGATGGACTTCACGCTCAAGGAACTGACGGAAGAACAGGCCGGCGTCAAGGAACTCATGAAGTAACCGGGCCGGTAGAAGCTTACTCCGAATAGCACGAAGAGGCGGCAAGAAATTGCCGCCTCTTTCTCGTCTTTGGCTATTTGATCGCATAACAAACGGCAGAGGGCAATGATTTTTGTA
>LUZZ01000227.1 GCA_001603845.1 Syntrophobacterales bacterium Delta_01
AGATAAAGGACACCGGGGCAAAGCTCCTCATCGCTCCGTGCCACAACTGCCGCGACCAGATCATGAAGAGCCTGCGCAAGGAATACGATTTCATGGACGTGGAGGTCAAGTACCTCTGGGAACTGGTGGCCGATTCGCTGGTGATCGAACCGCGTGAAGAAACGGCGGGCGAAGAAGAATAGACCTTTTCCCTTCCACCCGATTGAACAGCCCCGACAATACGGCAGGTCCGTGTTCGCGGGGCTTTCTTGTTGGGACGGCCGGGAGCGCTCGATGCCCGCTTCCGGATGCCGGATGCCTGTCGCTGAATGCCCGGTCTGCTTCCGTGCGGCGGCATGCGGATGATCGGGGCTCGACATTTGGCCGGGGATGTCCCATACTTGGAAGTTGCTTCGAGCCGCGTTTCCCAGGCTCCGCCTGAGAACGTGCAGGGTGGGCAGATGGAAGCGCTGCCCACCGGCTTTTTGTTGATCGGCTTACATCCGGTGGGCACGGTAAAGGGGCACGCCCGAACGTGGCACTTCACGAACCGGAGTAAACCTCCAAAATCGTCATTCCCGTAGCGCTTTAGGGCGGGAATCCGGTGTCTTTCCGCTGGTCCACCGGTCCCCGGGCTCTGGCTCGGGAACCAGCGCAGGCGTAACAGGAAGCAGGGCAACAGGTACGGCTATCCTCTCCACCGATGGATCTCCAGGGTCGATATGAGCCAGAAAAAAAGCACGGCAAAAAAGGGCAAGACCGAAATCCCGCTCAGCCGGGAAGAAGCCGACGAGCTTCAGATGATCGTCGACCGGCTCCTCGTTCAAAACCCGGAAGGCGAAAGCTTCGAACGCTACCTCCAGTCGATGGGGAACACCCTGGGCTCCAGGCCCCACATGGCCGCGGCCCTCGTCGAACAGTTGAGCAAAAATCCCGGCAAGACCGGATTTCTCACCTTCTGCGCGCTCGAAGGCCTGATCAGGAACTCGGCCCACAAGCGGCACCTCAAGCAGGCGGCGTACCGGTTCTCGCAGCGCGGGTTCACCTGCGCCGGAGAAGCGCCGGCGCCCGAAAAGGTGGTCCTGATCCAGGGCGAAGCCAGGCACCCCGCCGCGCATCTTTTCCTGGTGTCCGGAACCCTGTGGCTCGTTTCGGCGCACGTTCCCGAACCCGGTCCGGGCTCCGGCTACCTGATGTTGTCCGCCTTCCTGGAAAAAGGCTTCGACATCTACAACGTGAAGGTGAGCGACGGCTCGCAAAAGTGGTACCGGGACTACCTCAAAACGGTCACCCGGTACGCGCCGGGCAGCCGGCCGATGGAAATTCCGATATGGCACGCCGCACGGCTGTTTTTCGAGATGCTCGACATGTGGACCGGCAAGGACCGCACCGCCCAGATAGAACACGTGCGGGAAATTTTCGGCCGGTATCATGAACCGGACCGCAAACCCTACGTGTACGATCTCATGCCGGCAATCGAAGACCCGGAAAGACTCCTGCCGGAAGTCGATGTGGACCGGCTGCTGGAGGGCATGGACCTTTCCTGGCTGAGTTTCGCCAGGGAAGAGCTGGCCCCCTTTCATGAGAAGCTGAAAGAACTGGACAGCCCCGTGCTGGTGATTTCCCGCGAAATCCAGGCGGAGCGCACGCGGGCACTCATTCGAGGCGCGGCCGATTCGCTGTACGCCGGGAGGAAGCGGGACCTTTTCAGACGGTTTTTTGAAGAGCGGGCCATGGCCTTCAAGCTCCTCTCCGAGGAAGAGAAGGCAAACTGGGCATGGACCGTGGCGTGTCATTTGGCCGGCGGGGGCTCGGCAGGCGACAACCCGGTGGCCCGCGAACTGGTGATCGAGGCGATCGAACACCACTGGCCGGAGGACGCGGGAAAAGAGGGACCCGCCGAACACGGGGCCGCTCACGAACGCAGGACCGAATCGGGAATCATACTCCCCTGAAACGCGACGCGGTGCCGGGACACTTTCCCGGCGCCCCGAACCGACCGGAGAAAATCCCCATGGAATCCATCCAGGTAAAGACCCCGGCCCATTCGGCGGCCGTGGACATAACGGACCAGGTCGCGGCGAAGCTCAGGGAAATCGAGGCCCGCGATGGAATCTGCCTGATTTATACCCCCCACACCACGGCCGCACTCACCATCAACGAAGGCGCCGACCCCGACGTGGCCGCCGATATCCTGGACGCGCTCGACAGGATTGTCCCGTGGCGTGCCGCCTACAAGCATTCCGAAGGCAACTCGGCCGCCCACATAAAGGCGGTGCTGGTGGGAGGCTCCGTCCAGGTGATCGTGCAGTCCGGAAGGCCTTTCCTGGGAACCTGGGAGAGGATATTCCTGTGTGAATTCGACGGTCCCAGGACGCGTAAGGTCCTCATCGAATTCCTGGCCCGAACGGCGTGACCCGCCGGGAAACCGGGGCTCCAAGGGCTTGTCCGTAAATATTAAAAGCCAGGCTGGGAGGGGCCTGGCTTCCAAAGAGAGAAACATGAGATGGTGTGTAGCAAGTGTTAGGATAGACGCGTTCGGGTCCTGAATAAATTGGGTAAACTGCGTATTTTCCTCTACTTCATCACTGTATTGTCAGGACTTTCGGCATACCGGCGCTCCGGCGCGCGCACTCCCCCTCCCGCCCCGGGAGAGCGCGCGGCGGGGGATGGGCTGCCTGTCAATTTCTCAATAAAAATTCCTTCATTTCCGCATTCGAAGTTCCTGGACAGCGCGGTCCGTTTACAGTAATACGGCGTTGATTTTCCAGGAAAAGGCCGGCGGGCATCCGCGCCTGCCGGGCCGGTTCCATTGGTTACGGATGGAGCGGATTCATGAACACGGCACACTCGCATTCCTACCAGGAGCGCGAACTGACTAAGGCGCTTCTGGGTCGGCTGGTCCTTCCCGCGACGGTCGTGGTGTCCATGTTCCTGTTCGGGACAGTGGGCTTTTTCATCCTGGGAAACGGCCGGTGGACCCTTTTCGACTGCGCGTACATGACGAGCATGACCCTCACCACCGTGGGCTACGGCGAGGTGCTCGAAGGGATGGGCCGGGGCGACCGGCTGTTCGCCATGGTCCTGATGTGGTCCGGGATGGGCGTCATCTTGTACGCCATCTCCATGATGATCGGGTTTGTGGTCGAACAGAACCTGTCGCGCATTCTGAGGGAGCGTAAAATGCATAAGCGGATAGCCGCGCTGAAACAGCACTATATCGTCTGCGGCGCCGGCAAGACCGGCTTTACCGCCGCACGGGAAATGGAAGCGTCGGGGCGCCCGTGCGTGGTGATCGAGGTCAAGGCCGAACGGGTCGAATGGCTGCGCAAGCAAACCGAGGCCCTTTACCTCATCCAGGGGGATGCCACCGAGGAGGAAGTGCTGAAATCCGCCGGAATCGAGCGGGCCGCCGGGCTCCTGGCGGTCCTGGGCGAAGACAGCCACAACCTTCTCATCACGGTCCAGGCCCGTTTCGCCAGCCCGGACGTCAAGATCGCCACGCGCTGCAACGAAAACAGCCTGGCCGACAAGTTCTTCCGGGCGGGGGCCAATTACGTGGTCAACCCGTCGTTTATCGGCGGCATGCGGATGGTGAGCGAAATGATTCGCCCCGATGTGGTTTCCTTCCTGGACCGCATGCTGAGGGACAGGGACAAGTCCGTGCGCGTCGAGGAAGTCCAGATCTGCGAAGGATCGCCCTGGGTGGGACACACCTTGAGCGGCGTGAAATTCGCGGAAAAAACCGGGCTCATCGCCATTTCCGTCAAGCACCCCGGCGATGAGGACTTTACCTACAACCCCTCCCCTCATGAACCCCTGCAGGCGGGCACGGTGCTCATCGTCATCGGAAACGCTGACCAGGTCGCAAGGCTCAAGGGGTATTGCTCGATGGAACCCGCCGGGACGCCGCCCTCGAAATAGCCGCGGCAATAGAGATCAAGACGGTATCGAGACGGCGCCTTGAACGCGTGGGGGCGCTTCGCCCACGGCCCCTCCGCCCTCCACGCCGCTTCGCGGCTCAATTTGGCGTTGCGGCGGCCTCCCCTTCCCCACAAGGTCTGTGTGAGGATTCCTTACAAATTCCATAGAAAATCTTGCATGCGACCGGTTCCTTTCCTCTGGCGGAACCGAAAATAATGGTTATCTTTCTGACACTCGCGGTTTTCTAAATTATTCCATGCCCTTGCATGGAATTTCATTATCTGGGCCAAAGCCGCCTAAAACCGCTGAGATATATATAAAAAGGAGGGACAACCTATGGCAAAAGCAGTAGGTATCGATCTTGGTACGACCAATTCCGTCGTTTCCGTCTGGGAGGAAGGCAAGGCGACGGTCATTCCCAACACGGAAGGATCCCGCACCACCCCTTCCGTCGTCGCCTATACCGAGGACGGCCAGCAACTGGTGGGCCAGGTGGCCCGCCGGCAGGCGATACTCAATCCGGCCGCCACGATTTACTCCGCCAAGCGCTTCATCGGGCGCAAATGGGGCGAAGTGGACGAAGAGGCCAAAACGGTTTCCTACAAGGTGGTAAAAGACTCCGGCGACGCCGTGCGCTTCGATGTGCGCGGAAAGCGGGTGTCCCCGGAGGAAGTATCGGCCCGCGTTTTGCGCAAGCTGGTCGATGACGCTTCTAAGCACCTGGGCGAAAAAGTGACCGAGGCGGTGATCACCTGCCCCGCCTATTTCAACGACGCCCAGCGGCAGGCCACCAAGAACGCGGGCGAGATCGCCGGCCTCAAGGTGCTGCGGATCATAAACGAGCCCACGGCGGCCGCCCTGGCCTACGGCATCGAAAAGAAGAAAAACGAAACCATCCTGGTCTTCGACCTGGGCGGGGGCACCTTCGACGTCTCCATACTGGACATCGGGGAAGGCGTGGCCGAAGTGCGGTCCACGTCGGGCGACACCCACCTGGGCGGAGACGATTTCGACAAGCGCATCGTGGATTACGTGGCCGGGGAGTTCTTAAAGGAGGCGGGCGTGGATGTCCGCAAGGACCGCCAGGCGCTCCAGAGGCTCTACGAGGCGGCCGAGAAAGCCAAGATCGAGCTTTCCAGCATGACCGAGACGCAGATCAACCTGCCGTTCATCACGGCGGACGCCACGGGACCCAAGCACTTGGTCACGAAACTCACGAGGGCGAAATTCGAAGACCTGACCCACGACCTGGTGGAGCGCTGCCGGAAGCCGGTGGAGCAGGCACTGTCGGATGCCCGCCTCACCGCGCAGGACATCGACGAGGTGATCCTGGTGGGCGGGGCCACCCGGATTCCGGCCGTCCAGGAACTGGTGCGGAAACTCACGGACGGCAAGCAGCCCAACATGAGCGTCAACCCGGACGAAGTGGTCGCGGTGGGCGCCTCCATCCAGGCGGCCGTGCTCAAGGGTGAAATGGAAGACGTCGTGTTGCTGGACGTGACCCCGCTCTCGCTTGGCGTGGAGACCCTGGGGGGCGTCATGACCAAGCTCATCGACCGCAACACCACCATCCCCGCAAGGCGCGAGGAGGTCTTTTCCACCGCCGAGGACAACCAGTCGGCCGTGGACGTCGTCGTGCTGCAGGGCGAACGGGAGATGGCGCAGGATAACCGTGTCCTGGGCAGGTTCCGGCTGGAGGGAATCCGGCCCGCTCCCAGGGGGACGCCGCAGGTGAAGGTTACCTTCGACATCGACGCCAACGGTATTTTGAGCGTCACGGCGCGCGACATGGAAACCGGCAAGGAACAGGTGGTCACCATTTCCGAGTCGACCAACCTGGCCAGGGAAGAAATCGACCGCATGGTGCGGGACGCCCAGTCTCACGCTGACGAGGACAAGCGGAACCGCGAGAGCGTCGAGGCGCGAAACCGGGTGGACAGCCTGGCCTACCAGCTCGAAAGGACCGTCCGCGACCTTGGGGAACGGGTCCCCGTGCACGAAAAGGCGCGTTCGGAGCAGTTGATCGAGCAGGCCCGCAAGACCGTCGCGGACACGCAGGCGGGGGTCGATCAATACCGCAGGCTGGAGAGCGATCTCCAGCAGGCCGTCCAGATGATTTCCTCGGCCGCTTACGCCCAGGCGGCGGGAGCGGGAGCGGGCGGCCATGAGGCCGGCGGCGGGCAGGCCGGATACGGCGGATACCGTCCGGCGGGTCGTTCCGGGGGCGACGACGTGGTCGACGCAGAATTTACTGAGCATTGAGCATCTATCAAACGTAATATATAAAGTGGATGGGCGACGGGGACGGGCGCGTTCCGGCAACGGCCCGCCCGCCCGCCGCTTTGCCCGTCGCACCGGTGCGCGCGAACGGGAGAAGTTGAGACCGGCCTTTTTACGCGCGGAAGACCGGGCCGGATTATTATATTGACGACGGGAAGCTGAGGTTTCGCGCACGGGAGGCAAACACGCCGTTTGCGCATGGATATTACGGTTCCCGCCCTCGGCGGGACGAGCTCTATTGCTCCGAGGAATTTATGGCCGTCAAATTTAAGGATTATTACGAAACGCTGGGAGTCGCGAGGACCGCGAGCCAGGACGAAGTGCAGCGGGCGTACCGGAAGCTCGCCCGCAAGTACCATCCGGACGTGAACAAGGCCAAGGACGCCGAAGAGAAGTTCAAGGAAATAAACGAGGCCTATGAAGTTCTCAAAGACCCCGAAAAGCGCAAGATGTACGACCAGCTTGGTCCCGACTGGCGCTCCGGCCAGGATTTCCGGCCGCCTCCGGGCTGGGATTTCCACACCTACCGCGGCGCGGGCGGCGGTCAGGCCGATTCCCAATGGGGAGGCATGGGCGCCGGCGGTTTCAGTGACTTTTTCGAGACCCTTTTCGGAGGCCGCGGGTTCCGGCAGTCCTACGGGAGAACGGGGCGCGGGGGCGCGGGGTTCGAACAGTTCGGCGGCACGTGGCGCCAGGCGGGGGCCGACCAGGAGACCACCATCCGCATCACCCTGCAGGACGCCTTTCACGGCGGGGTGAGACCGATAGCGCTCCAGAGCCAGAGCATCGGTGCGAACGGCCAGGTCGAGGTCCGGGAAAAGCGCTACGATATCAAGATCCCTCCCGGAATTCTTCCCGGGAAAAAGATCCGGCTGACCGGGCAGGGGGCGCCGGGAATCGGCGGCGCGCCCAGCGGCGACCTTTACTTGAAGGTGGAGATCGAACCGGACCCGGTGTTCAAGCTCAAGGGCAGGGACCTGTACGTGGAGGTGCCCGTTTCCCCCTGGGAAGCCGTGCTGGGCACGGAAGTGCCGGTGGCCACCATTTCGGGCAGCGTGAACCTGAAAATTCCGCCGGGGACCCAGAGCGGCCAGAAGCTGAGGCTGCGGGGCAAGGGAATGCCCAACCCGAAGGGCACGGCCGGCGACCTGTATGTGACCGTGGCCATCCGGGTTCCCGTCAATCCGTCACCCAGGGAAAAAGAGCTGTTCGAGGAGCTGAAAAAAGTTTCGGATTTTAATCCGAGATAACAGGGGTTTGGCTGGTATGGACGAGATGAGATACCTTCTGCTGCGGGTGAAGACGCGAGGAGACTGCTCCCCCTATTGCACGCTCGGTGAGGTTGCGTACCGCGCCGGGGTACACCCGGAACTCGTCGAAAGGTTCATTCGCCTGGGCTTGATCGAAATCGCGGATCGAACCGGCGAGGGGGAAATCCTGTTCGACGCCGGCGCGATACCGCTTGTCAGGCGCATCCTGAGGCTGCGCAACCAGTTGGGCGTGAACTACGCCGGCATAGGCGTCATACTGGAACTGATGTCGCAGCTCGATGCCATGGAATCCCGCGTGGCGGAACTGGAGAGAATGCTCGCGCGACGATGAGCAATGAAACGGTCGGCTATCAGTTGCCGGTTGTCGGCGGTACGGCTGTCCAACCCAAGGTCTACAACCGGCAACTTATGACCGATACCGATATTATAGAGGAGTTGTCACTATGGATATCAACAAATTGACTTTAAAGTCCCAGGAAGCGCTACAGGAGGCCGAAACCAAGGCGCTTCGCTTCGGACACCAGGCCGCCGACGGAGAACACCTGCTCCTGGCCATGCTGGAACAGGCGGACGGCCTCGCTCCCAAGCTGTTCCAGAAGATGGAAATCCCGGTCGAGGAGGTGCGCCGGCAACTGGAAGACGAACTGGCCAGAAGGCCGAGAGTGAGCGGGCCGGGGGTGGAACGCGGCAAGATCTACCTCACCCAGAGGCTGATGGGCATCCTGACCCAGGCGCAGGACCAGGCGCAGCGGCTGAAAGACGAATACGTTTCGGCCGAGCACATCCTGCTGGCCTTCATCCAGGAGGGGCCGGGAACCCCCGCCGGGAAAATCCTCCAGGAGTTCGGGGTCAGCCGGGACGCCCTGCTGCAGACGCTTACTTCGATTCGCGGTTCCCAGCGGGTGACCAGCGCCACCCCGGAAGGCGCCTACGAGGCCCTGACCAAGTACGGCCGCGACCTGGTCGAGGAAGCCCGCAACGCCAAGCTCGATCCCGTCATCGGCCGCGATTCCGAAATCCGGCGCGTGATCCGGATCCTGCTTCGAAAGACCAAAAACAACCCGGTCCTCATCGGAGAGCCCGGCGTGGGGAAAACGGCGATTGTGGAGGGCCTGGCGCACCGGATCGTGCGGGGAGACATCCCCGAAAGTTTGCGGGACAAAACCATCTTCGCCCTGGACATGGGGTCGCTGGTCGCGGGGGCCAAGTTTCGCGGCGAGTTCGAAGAAAGGCTCAAGGCGGTTTTAAACGAGATCAAGCAGGCGGAGGGGCGTATCCTCCTGTTCATCGATGAGCTTCACACCATCGTGGGCGCGGGCCGCGCCGAGGGTTCGATCGATGCGGGCAACATGCTGAAACCCATGCTCGCCCGCGGGGAACTCCACTGCATCGGGGCTACGACCCTGGACGAGTACAGGAAGAACATCGAAAAGGACGCCGCGCTGGAGCGGCGCTTCCAGCCGGTCCTGGTCGACCAGCCCACGGCGGAGGATACCATCTCCATCCTGCGCGGCCTCAAGGAGCGTTTTGAAGTCCATCACGGCGTGAAGATCCAGGACAGCGCCCTGGTGGCTGCGGCCGTGCTCTCCAACCGATACATAAGCGACCGGTTCCTGCCGGACAAGGCCATCGACCTGGTGGACGAGGCCTGCGCGATGATCCGGACGGAAATCGACTCCATGCCCGCCGAACTCGATGAAGTGACCCGACGGGTGATGCAGCTCGAAATCGAAGAGGTCGCCCTGGAAAAGGAACGCGACCGGGCAAGCCGCGAAAGGCTGGAAGCCCTCAAGAAAGAGCTGGCGGACCTTCGCGCCAGGTCGGACAGCATGAAGGCCCAGTGGGAAAACGAAAAAGAGGGCATCAAGAAAGTCCGGGCCATCCGGGAGGATATCGAAAAGGTGCGCCGGGACATCGAAGCCTCCGAACGCGAGTTCAACCTCCAGAAAACGGCCGAACTCAAGTACGGCACGCTGCCGGAGCTCGAACGCAAGCTGCACGAAGAAGAGGAGCAGCTCGAAAAAAAGCATAAAGGCGGCCGGCTCCTCCGGGAAATGGTCACCGAGGAAGAGATCGCCGAAATAGTTTCCCGGTGGACGGGCATCCCGGTGACGCGACTCATGGAGGGCGAGCGCGAAAAGCTGCTGCGGCTCGACCAGGTCCTGCACCAGCGCGTGATCGGCCAGGACGAGGCGGTGCGGCTGGTGGCCGACTCGGTGCTGCGGGCGCGCGCCGGGATCAAGGACCCCCGCAGGCCCATCGGCTCGTTCATATTCCTGGGGC
>LUZZ01000228.1 GCA_001603845.1 Syntrophobacterales bacterium Delta_01
GCATTGATCTCGTCTACGACCGGATTTCCCCAGGGTGGCGCTGGCGCTGCCCCTGGGCTGGCCTATTGAGCCCCTTCGGGGCAAAGACACCGGATTCCCGCCCAAAAGCGCTGTGGGAATGACGATCTTGGAAGTCTTGCGTTAACTCGTGACGTCCCCTGTTTGGCCTTGCGTCCACATTATGCAGCCCCTTCAGGGCATTGATCTCACCTACGACCGGATTTCCCCAGGGTGGCGCTGGCGCCGACCCTGGGCTGGCCTATTGAGCCCCTTCGGGGCAAAGACACCGGATTCCCGCTCAGAAGCGTTGCGGGAACGACGATCTTGGAAGTCTTGCATTAATTTGTGACGTCCCGTGTTTGAGCGACAGGCCCAAAGCCGTGCCCTTCCTACGCTCCCGTTCCGCTTTAACCCCGCTCTTCGGCGTCGGAGACCGATATCCGGTGTTTTTTGAGAAGCGCGTAAAACCGGGAGCGCGACAGGCCCGAGATGCCGATGGCTTTTTTGATGTCTTTGCCGGTCGAGGCGATGAGGGCCTTGAGATAGTCCCTTTCGGCGTGGGCGACGGCCGCCTCCCTGGCTTGGGCCAGCCTGGGCCAGGAATCCCGGTTATTGCCGGTAAACGTTTCCAGGGCCGGCCTCGCGGCCTCGTCTTCCATGGCGGAAGCCCGCGCGAGGTCGATGCGGATGTAGGTCGGCAGGTGCTTGGGGAAAATCACCGGTTCGTTTCGGGCCGCCGATATGGCCCGTTCAATGGCGTTGACCAGCTCCCTCACGTTGCCGGGCCATTCGTAGCGGGAAAGGGTTTCGAAAAAATCCAGCGAAAAGCTCTTTTCCGCGCAATTGTAGGACCTGCAAAGTTTCGTCATCTGGTGGACGGCGATTTCCCTGATGTCCTGGATGCGGTCGCGAAGCGGGGGCAGCTCCATGCTGAAGGCTTTGAGCCGGAACAGGAGGTCCTTTCTGAACTGGCGCCGCTGCACCATCTGCTCCAGGTTCCGGTTGGTGGCGGCGATGAGCCTGAACTCGCTCCGGGTCTCCTTGTTGCTCCCCACCAGCCGAAACGACCTTTCCTGCAGAACGCGCAAAAAGGACCTCTGGATGGGCAGCGGCAGCTCCCCCACCTCATCCAGGAACAAGGTCCCTCCATCGGCCCTTTTTATGAGGCCCTTGTGGGGCCGGTCCGCCCCGGTGAACGCGCCTTTTTCGTAGCCGAAAAGGGTGCTCTCCACCAAGGTGGGAGGCAGCGCCGCGCAATCCACCACCACGAACTGCTGGTTGGCCCGCTTGCTGTTGTTGTGAATGGCCCACGCGAACAGCTCCTTGCCCGTGCCGGTCTCGCCGCCGATGAGGACGTTCGCCTCGCTTTCGGCGGCCATGGCCACCAGGTCCAGGGAAGTCCGTATGGCGGGGCTGCTGCCCACGATCTCCTCGTAGGTCTCTTTTTTGAGCACCTGCCGCTGGTCGCGGGCGGGCCCCTTCCGGGCGAGGTATTCGAAAAGCCTCACCAGAAGGAGCGCCATGCCCCTGTTTCCTTTCGGTTTTTCGGCATAGTCCCAGGCACCGTTTCTGATGGCCGCCTCGGCTTCGTCCGGGTCCCCCGAATCGCTCACCACCACCACTTCCGGCGGTGAAGGAATTTCCCGGATTTTCCGCAGGACTTCGATGGCCCGGCTGTCGGACGGCTCGGAGTTCATGACCACGATGTCGAACGGGGTGTGCAGGGCGGCCTGAAGACCCTCCGATATGGTGGGCATGCAGGTGGCGCCGTGATTGAGGCGTGAGATGGTCTTTTTCATCCCGGCCAGGAAATCGGCGTCATGATCGATAATGAGGACGTTGTAGCGTGTCATGGCTTCGGATACCGTCAGGGAGGGTTGTGGGAAGTCTCGCCGGACAGGACGAACCTGGACAAAATGAAGGTAATTTCTGTCTTGCAGGATTTCAATCGAAAAATTTCGAGACCCCTCGATTTTCCGTCCTGCCGAACGGGAATTTTCCTGTTCTATAAGACAAATCCTGCCGCAAAGGATCGCTGGAGCGGTGCGCTTTTGCGGCCCGGCGGACCGAAAAAAATATTTCTTCGACCCTTCGACCCTCTTTGTTTCAACTTCCGGTTCCGCTGAAAACCGCTCCCGGAGCCGGTTGTTCCGTGGCACAAATGTTGCCTTTATTCGTATGGGGTAGTAGACACCGAAACCTCGGCCGCGAAGTCCGAAACAAAGGAGAGCGCCGTGAATACCGTAATGTTTAGGAGAGTCGCCAGGCAGATCGTATCAGAAATGAAAAAAGCCGGTTTTATAGAAAACGTTTTCTCGAAATTTATGCTCAGGCACCCGCACTACCAGAAGATCGGCAAGGACTTGAGGCGCGGATGCGAGTTGGCCTGTTCGGCGTGTGCGCTTTCGGCGGTCCTGTTTTCGTGCCGGGGGTCGGCGCTGGCCGTGCGCGAACTGATCGCCGCCATGAGAGCCGAGATGCGCGCGGTCCCCCGTTCGAAGGGAAACGGGGACGTCGCCGAAATCCTGGATTACCTGGAACCCCTGAGCTACATTCACGGCCACGATTCGCTGAAGAACCGTTCGGCCGACAGAATGTCCTGCTCCCTGGCGACCATCGGGCTGATGGCCGTCACGCGCGTCGTTGAAAAGCACAAGGCCAATTCCCTGTACAAATCGGAAACCGGCCACCTGCTCCAGGAACTCATGCTGCCCCTGCTGGCGACGGCCTTCAACCAGTTTGCAAACAAGCAGTCTTCGGACTTGGTGAGCAGGTACGCCGGCCTGTGCGGAGAATTCTACCCCGCGGCGTGAACCGCGACCCCCTTTCACTCCTGAAGACGCACATGATCCGGGCTCGCCCTGATGGGCGAAAAGCGGTCCGGTGCTCTCATTTTCGAAGCAAGTGCCGCAAGTCTTCGCGAGTCAGTTCACAGTCCCTGAGAATCTTGGTCAAAAGGCCGGGACCTATGGTTTCACCGGCATGCACCGGAATCACCGTGGAGCGACCGTCGGGGTGGCGCAGGTAGTGATGGCTGCCCTTGATCCGGATCACTTCAAACCCGGACCCGGCCAGGGCCGCGATCAACTCTTTGCCCGTTGGCGCCGGAAATACGGTCATGGCGAGACGCTCACCTGCTGGACTCCAATAAAATCCAGCGGCTCCACGGGTTTGTCCTCGACTTCAAGACACAGTTCAATGGCCTCTTTGATGCGCACGATCAGTTCATCGAGAGATTTCGCCTGGGTGTGGCAGCCCTTGAGAGCAGGCACCGAAGCGACGTAGAAACCTTCCCGGTCGCGCTCTATCACCACTGCAAATCGTTTGTCCATTGCGACCATCCTGACCCGGCAAAGCCGGAATCAAAAGAGCGGCGGCAGTCGGTATGGATAATTCGCATCCCCGGACCCGGATAACGAATATCCCGACTTTCCCACGGTTCGTGCTCTCCTTTCGGAAAGTTCCGAACAAAAAAGGAAACCACGAATTTCGCCAGATAAACCGCTAAAGACAAATTAAATCATTTCCTGCAGGATCCAAGCAAACCGGCGAACGATGGTGAACTTTCAGGGAGCCGGTCTCTCTTCGCTTTTCGCTTCCTCCCGGCAGATATTGGTTCTAGTCCAGCCTCCGGTTGAGCAGGTATTTCGCCACCACCGACTCCAGGCTCTGTTTGGCCGGCTGGCCGTTGTCGATGGCGTCGAGCGCTTCGATGTCCGATTCCCATACGGCGTCGCCCGGAGCCAGCACGCAGATGCTTCCCGGCTCGTAAGACTTGAGCAGGGCCCCGTTTTTAAAATAGAAGTGCTCGGTGCTTCGCGTGGTGGGAAACGCCCGCATGGCGGGCGGAATATCGGCCGGTTTGAACCACAGCTTGACTTCCCGTTCGGCCTCCTCCACCGTGGCGGAAGCGTGGACCAGGTTGTCCATCCTGTCGCCCACCATCCGGCCGGTTTCGTCCAATATGGGAACGACGGTGCCCAGCGACCGGACGCAGCCCGGCTTTTCGTCCCTGGCCACGTGCGGATTGGTGGGGCCGCATATCGCCCGAACCTTTTTGATGGCGTCCGGTCCTTCGTAGACGATGGCGATCACCCGCTGCTTTTCGGGTTCGTTCGGGTAGTGAAGTTTCCCGGTGATCATCTCGACCAGCGCCGGGAAGAAGACTTTGCCCCGGTGCTCCGCATAGTGTTCCCCGGCGAGCATCTCGGTCACGTGCACCACCTTGACCCCGGCGAAAATCAGTGAAGTGTGGAATTCGGAAAACTGTGAAAGAACGTAGCCTGTGAGCGAGTTCTTCAGTGCGTCGGGCTTGATGAGCACCAGCGTCTGCAAAATTTCCTCGTTCATCTTCCCTCCTTCTTATTTGGCTGTAAGTCCGGCCTCCGGCCGGTGCATGGCATTATGCAGTAAATTCACAATAACATACAAGAGTTACTTCCGCCTCCCCACGGCCTTTCCGGTCCGGGAATCATTCTCCTTTTTTCCCTGATTTGGATGGACAGGGGAGCCCTCCTTGAGGTAAACGTGTGTGGTTTGTGCGACCGGTAAAATTTTCTCAAAACGATCCAGATAGGCTGGAATCGACGTTTTTGGAAGATTCCGGGAGAACTGCGGGCAAGGGGGCTCGGGCATGCAAGGCAGGAAGAGGGCAGTGAGACTGGGGGGCGTCGTAGTGTTGGCCGGGTTTTTGATGGCGGCTTTCGGTTGCGTTTCCGGGGGGGGCTCGGTTTCTCCGCCGGCGCCGACGGCTGTACCTGCGCAGGTCCCGGAGAAGAAGGCCGAGACCCCGGAGGCTTCCCTGCCGCCCCTTCAGGCCCCGTACTATCCAGCCCCGAACTGCATGGACCTGTGCGGCGAGCCCGTACCCCTGAACATCCGGGAAGTGTATGAACGCTTCGACAAGGAATTCACGCTCATCGTGTACAACCACGCTCAGGTGTACCTGTGGCTCAAGCGGATGCAGCGCTGGTTTCCGATGATCGAGGAGCGGCTGCGCTATTACAACCTGCCCGACGACCTGAAATGGGTGGCTATCGTGGAAAGCGACCTGATTCCCAACGCGGTCTCGCCCAAGGGGGCGGCCGGGCCGTGGCAGTTCATGCCGGGCACCGGTTCGGCGTACGGGCTGGACCAGAGGGGGTCGGTGGACAGGCGCTACGACTTCGAACGGGCGACGGACAGCGCCTTTCTGTACCTCAACGACCTCGACCAGAAATTCAACAGTTGGTCCCTGGCGATCGCAGCGTATAACTGCGGCGTCAAGCGCATCATGGACGAATCGCGCACCCAGGGCGTCCGGGACTACTACCTTTTGAAGCTGCCGCAGGAAACCGAGCGCTACGTGATGCGCATCCTGGCCGTGAAGGCGGTTTTGACCAATCCCCGGCAGTACGGATACGACCTGCCCAAGGAATGGGGATACCAGGAACTCAAGCTCGACAAAGTGTGCGTCACCTGCCCGGTGCCCGTGAGCGTCCAGGGTGCCGCCGCCGCCGCCGGAATCACCTACCGGGCGTTCAAAAACCTCAACCCGGTCTTTCGCTCCGACACCATCCCCGCCGGGACTCACGAAATAAAGCTGCCGGCCGGCCGGGGGACCGATTTCGAACAGAACCTGAGGTCCGTAACATCCCAGGCATCCTACAATCCGGTGGAACGCGACGACGCCCCGCAGGCCTCGGAGCGGCACGTGTCGTCGCCGGCCTCCACCTCCCATTCTCACCACCAGGCGCGGCCGGCCCGCGTGAACACCTACACCGTGCAGCGCGGCGACACCTTGTCCGGCATCAGCCGCAAGTTCAGCGTGGATGTAAAGGCGCTTAAAAAGGCCAACAAGCTCCGGTCGGACGTCCTCAGCCCGGGCCAGAAACTGGCCATTCCGTAACCCGGACCGTCCAAAGCGGTTGTCACTCGCACCCCCGGTGGGTT
This sequence comes from Syntrophobacterales bacterium Delta_01, assembly GCA_001603845.1. Classification (GTDB taxonomy): domain Bacteria; phylum Desulfobacterota; class Syntrophobacteria; order Syntrophobacterales; family Syntrophobacteraceae; genus SbD1. The sequence goes on from LUZZ01000228.1 coordinate 5,932, forward strand.
ATAGGGGGATCAGGATTGAGGGATTCAGGGATTGCCCGGTTGCCGGCAGGCGGGGTAACACAGGAGCACGGGGTCGGGAAAACCGGGCTCGGTGGGATTCCCTGCGCAAGGGTGCGAGGTCTAAAAAATTTCTGAGTTCTTCAATACCGGAATCCTGTAATCCTCTTAATTTTCCGAGTCCCTGAAATTATCTTCAGCGAGGGAAGGCGATGAGAAGAACGGGCTTCCTCTATGACGAAAGGTTCCTGCTGCATAAGACGGGGCCCGGCCATCCGGAATGTCCCGAGCGGCTGGAGGTCATCTACCGGGCGCTCGACGAGGCGGGCCTGATATCCAAGTTGATTCCCATTCCCGCCGCCCCGGCCCGGACGAAGTGGATCGAACGGGTCCACACGCCGCGGCACGTGTTCCGGGTGGAGGAGGCCAGCCTGCTCTACCTGGACGAGCTGGACTGCGCCGACAACCAGATGTGCCCGGAAACCTTCGAAACGGCCCTCCTGGCGGTGGGCGGCATCCTGACGGCGATGGATTACCTGATGGAGGGAAAGATCGACAACGCCTTCTGCGCGGTGCGCCCGCCCGGCCACCATGCCGAAGCCAACCGGGCGCTGGGGTTTTGCTTCTTCAACAACATAGCCATAGCCGCAAAGTACCTGCAAGCGGAATGGGATGTCGAGCGGATTGCCATCGTCGATTTCGACGTGCATCACGGCAACGGGACGCAACAGATTTTCGAGGAAGATCCCGGGGTTTTCTATTATTCGATCCACGAACATCCCTCTTTTTCATATCCCGGAACGGGCCGGGACTTCGAAAAGGGCACCGGCGCCGGGTTGGGAACGATACGCAACTCCACCCTCCTGCCCGGACAGGGGGATGAGGAATTCAAGGCCAAGTTCCAGCGGGACCTGCTCCCGGCCATGGACCAGTACAAACCGGAGGTGCTCCTGGTGTCCGCGGGTTTCGATGCCCACGTCGAAGACGACATGTCCGATATCAGACTGTCCACGCAATGTTTTACATGGATCGGGGAAACGGTCCTGGGTATTGCGGACAAGTACTGCGGGGGGCGGATCGTCTCGGTGCTGGAAGGAGGCTATAATCTCGAGGTTCTCCCGGAACTTATCAAGAATCACGTGCGGATTCTTCTGGACGAAAGCGGACCGGGAGGCGCGTGAACGGGTGGACGGGAAATTCGATTCATTCGTTCGTCCTTCTTAATGAAAGGGACCCAGTATGTTCATTGACAAGTCGATGACCAGGGATATCGTGACCATCCGCCCCGACGCGGGGATCCTGGAAGCAAAAAAGCTCATGGCCTCGAACGGAATCCGGCACCTTCCGGTTGTCGATTCCGACGACGTCCTGGTGGGGATCGTCACCGACCGGGACATCCGAAGCGCCCTGCCTTCGGTGCTCCTGCCCAAGGAGGAACTGGAAGCGGAAAAGGAGCGCCTCTCAGCTCTGAGAATAAAGGAAATCATGACCCCGAACCCGATGACCATCTCGCCGACCGACACGCTCGAAGACGCCATGATCCTCATGCAGAAAATGAAGGTGGGGGCCTTCCCGGTGGTGGGCCAGGGCGGGAAGCTCCTGGGGATCATCTCCATCCGGGACCTGCTGCGGGCCTTCATCAACGTACTGGGGCTCGATGAGCCGGGGGCCCTGCTGTGCATCCTGGTCGAGGACAAAGTCGGCCAGATGAAAAGGATCGTGGACGCCATCAGCGAGCAGGGGATTTCCTTCGGCAGCATCCTGGTGGCCAGGAGCTGGGAGGAGGGCAAGCGGGCCGTTTTCCCTTATCTTCTCACCAGCAACATCGCCCGTGTGAAAAAACGACTCGAAGAAGCGGGCTTCGAACTGCTCGATCCCATGCAGTGGTCTTTGGACCAGTTGCCCCAAAGACATAAATAACGGGTCGCCCGCCGCCGACCCGTTTCCGGCCGCGACCGGCGATTTTCAAGGAAAAATATTTGCGATGCTAGATTCTTTGCTGGCGCTGGACAAGCACCTGTTTCTGATTTTGAACCGAAGTCTGGCGACCCCGGCCCTGGATTCGTTTTTTACGGTGGTCACCAGGTATATCTGGGTGCTCCCGGTGGGGGCCGCCCTGCTGGTTTTAATAAAACACGGCAAAAAGGAGGCGCTGACGCTGGCGATCCTTGCCGCGTGCACCGTGGGCGTGACCGACGAGCTGGGAAACGTCCTGAAACCCCTGATCGGCCGTCCCCGGCCCTGCGACCCGGCGTTCCTGGTGGAAGGGGCGAGGTTTCTCGTCGGATGCGGCAAGACTTTGTCTTTCCCGTCCAACCATGCCCTCAACGTGTTCGGGCAGGCGATGCTCGCCACCTGTTTCTATCCCCGCGGCGCCCCGGCTTTTTTCCTGTTTTCGTTGATTATAGGGTATTCGCGCGTCTACCTGGGCGCCCACTATCCCCTGGACATCCTGGGAGGGGCCGTGCTCGGAACGATTTGCGGGGCCGGGGTTTTCAGGATCTACCGGGCTTTGAGGCCGCGACTGGCGACGGAACCTGTGCAGGGCACGGAGAAAACGGAAAAGGCGGAACCGGCGAACAAAAAGATCTGAGGGGGAAGTGGCCCCGGTTTTCCTGCTGCTTCAAAAAATCCGGCGGGAGCGGGCAGGCTCCCGCCCGGCGGTTTTCCGGGTTGTTTCTGATTTCTCCGCGCTCTCTTTCCGGTAAACTCCAGCGCCTACGCCGCCTTGCGGTGAATGACCGTTTCGTCGTGGCAAATCGGCCTGGAGAACACGTCCAACTGGAAGTTTCTAAATATCCTCGACCCGTCCACGTCCACGACCCGGCACGCATCCGACTGCTTGCGGTCCGCCAGAGTCACCGAAAAATGCTGGCCGTATTTCGCTCTCACCTCGTCCACCGGGATTTCAAACGCGATATATTTATCCATGCCCTTTCCACGAAGGCTGTCGGCCACATTGGGATCCTCGAAAGAATCGCAGGCGGTAAGAACCAGTATGGCGCCGGTTCCACTCACGATAACACCCGCTTTCATCTTCTTCCCTTTCCTGATACTGACATTTTTATAACAGGCAACACGCGGACAAAATTGTATCGTCAAATCTTTGTCCGCTTATCAAAAAGTAAGGAGAAAACGAAGGAGGGTCAAGGCGGAAAGGCCCGTGCGGCGAGGTCCGGCGGTCCGGCGCGCGGCGAGCGAAACGGCCCGCGCGGACGCCCGGTTAAAAATATCTTGGCACGGACCGCCGCCTTGTGTAAGTTTTATGGCAGTATTCACCCGCAGCTCACTCGTTGATGTCCAAATTTTCTGGAGGAATTATGCGCTTACGATTCGTATGGGTTGTCCTTACAATCATCGGCCTGTCCGGCATCTGCTGGAGCGCGGCTCCGGAAGGCGCGGCGCAGTTCGATTCGCTCAAATGCGGCATGTGCCATAAGCCCGACAAGAAGGCGGCGGCGATCTCCCTGTCGGAAATAGCCAAAGCCTACAAGGACAGGGACACGCTGATGAAGTTTTTCAAGGGCGAGGCCCGGCCGCTGATCGAAAGCGACAAGTGGGGCATGATGCGCGGGCAGCTCCATAAAATAAAAGCCCTCGAAGACCCGCAAAAAGAAGCGCTGGCCGACTACATCCTGAGCTTTAAATAGCGGGGCCGCTGCCGCCCCGCCTCTTCCGGCTCCGGTATGGACCTCTTTCCGGGAAGGGCGGCGGGCAGCAGGGGGCGGTGCGCCCGTTTTTGTGCTTATCCGGGTTCCGGCCGTCGGTGCGTCGATGCTGTTGACTGTAGGAGCGACGCTCCAAACTCCCTTCCCCGATGTTGTCGATCTTAAGGGCGACGCTCCATGAACTCCCCTCCCTTGGCGGGAGGGGCGGGGGGATGGGATTGATATCGCTCGGTTTTTCACCCCCACCCGGCCTCCCCCATCAAAGGGGGAGGAGCTTAAAGCCAACAACATTGCGCCGGTGCGCGGAGGGGGCGCGTAGCGCTTGTGGGCGTAGCGCCGGGCCGTCTTTTTTCGTGCGCGCCGGCCGCAAAAATCTGTCGGGGTTTTCCGGGTATTATGGTACCCTGCGTTGCAATTCAGGTAGGCAGGACGGTATTTTGGATTTAAACCTTTTCGTGGAGGCTTCCGATTATTCAGATTCCCACGGGCCCTGAGCGGGCGCGTAAAGACCAGTCGTTGACTATCCGGCTAAGCAATGGATATACTGCCGCAAAATAAAGCTGGAGGAATTTTGGCTTGCACTGAAAACTGCGGAATCACCCATGAGGGCGGGCAGCTCTTGTGGGTTATTTTTTTACTGAGGAGAACGGGATGAGAAAAAAAGGCCTTGTGGCGTTCGTGCTGTTCGTTTGCGTTATGTTTTCCGGTTATGCGCTCTACGTTTCGGCTTCGGACAACAAGTCCAAGAAGGAAAAGACAGCCGCCTCCACCCAGGCGGCGAAGGAAAAACCGGCCAAGACGGCCGCAAACGGCGGAGCGGCGGCCCTGGTCAACGGGAAACCGGTTTCCATGGCGGACTACGAGCAGGGGGTCGCCCGGTTCAGCCATCAACTGACCGCGTCCGGCCAGGACTCCGAAGAGGCGCAAAACGAGCTGAAACGCCGCATCCTGGACAGCCTGATCGTCCGCGAAGTGCTCGCACAGCAAACGGAAAAGCTGGGGATAAAGGCCGACGAGGCGGAAGTCAACCAGCAGATGGAAACCATGAAGGCCCGGTACGGTTCGGATGAAAATTTCAAGAAAGCCATCGCCGCCGTCAAGCTGACCGAACCGGAACTCAAAAAGCAGATGGCAACCGAGCTGGCGATCCGAAAGCTCGTGGACCGGGAAATCGCTTCCAAGATCGTCATCGGCCCCAACGAGGCCAAAGAGTTCTACGACAAGAACCCCGATTATTTCAAGACCCCGGAAATGGTTCGCGCAAGCCACATCCTGGTGAAGGTGGACCCCAAGGCCACCCCCGAGGAAAAGGCGAAAGCCCTGGAGAAGATGAAGGGCATCCAGAAAAGGATAAAGGACGGGGCTGATTTTGCGGAGGTTGCAAAAGAGGTTTCGGACGACCCGAGCAAGGCGAATGGAGGCGACCTCAATTTCTTTCCGCGCGGATATATGGTCCCCCCGTTCGATAAAGCGGCATTCTCTTTGCAAAAGAACCAGGTGAGCGACATCGTCGAGACGGAATATGGATACCATCTGATAAAGCTTACCGATAAGAAGCCGGCGGGGGTGATGACCTTCGACGAGGTAAAACCGAGGATCGAGCAGCACCTTAAAAATGAAAAGGTCTCTCAGGAGTTCAAGAAATACATCGACGGCCTCAAGTCAGCCGCCAAGATCCAGGTGCTCGTGGCATTGCCCGCGAAGGCCGAAAAATAGGCCGCGGCCGCTTCTGCCGAAGGTGAGCGATCATTTGTCCGGTTCGGCTCCGCCCGGTCCGGTCCGTGGCGCCGGAATTTCCGGCTTCCGCGGGCGCGAGTCCGGCGGGGCCGCACGAACAGGACTCCGGCTGCACGGGCGGCGTCCCTGCCGCCTTCACACTAGCGGGTACGGTTTATGAGAATTCGTTTCAGCGAAGCGGACATCCAGCAGATGCAGGCCCTGGGAATAGACCGGGACCGGGTGCTCCAGCAGATAGAGATTTTCCGAAGGTCCAATTTTTCCGCCAGGTTGAAAAAACCCTGCACACTTGGGGACGGGGTCCGCAAGGTAGAAGAGACCGGGGCGCAGAAGTACCTCGATCTGCACGAAAAGGCCGCCCGGGCCGGCCGGTTCATGAAGTTCGTCCCGGCTTCCGGCGCCGCCACCCGGATGTTCCAGTCCCTCCTCCAGATCTACTACCTCCCCCAGTATCTCGACAGCGACGAACTGTACCGCAGAGTGGGCCAGGGGGTGGCCATCGCCTGCGATTTCGCGCGCTTCCTGGAGCACCTGCACCAGTTTCCCTTTACGGAAGACCTTGCCGAAATCATGGCCCAGGACGGGCTGGACATGGAGGAGGTCATTCTCCAGGGCGAGTTCAGGATGCTCCTGGATTACCTGCTCACCAAGCGCGGCCTGAACTACGGGTGCCTGCCCAAGGCCCTGCTGAAGTTCCACACCTACCGGGACGAAACCCGCACCGCCTTCGAGGAGCACCTGGCCGAATCCATCGCCTATACGGAAGCGAACAGCGGAAAGTGCAAGCTCCATTTCACGATCCCTCCGCAGCACGCCGAGTTCTGCAACAGCCACATGGAGGATGCCTGCCGCCGGTTCAGGGACCGCAGCGGGATATCATTCGATATCGGCTTTTCCTTTCAGAAGACCTCGACCAATACCATCGCGGTGGACACCAAGGGCTACCCGTTCCGCAACCGGTTCGGCCGCCTGCATTTCCGCCCGGCCGGCCACGGCGCCTTGCTCGAAAACCTGAACGAATTGCAGGCCGACCTCGTTTATATCAAGAATATCGACAATATTGTCCCGGACAGGCTCCGGGACCGGGTGTGCTTTTGGAAAAAGGTGCTGGGCGGCTACCTGGTGGGCCTCCAGGAACGAATCCACGATTTCGTGCGGGTGCTCAAAAATCCGGCCGGTTCCGGTGACGAAAGGGTCGTCGAAACGATTCGGCAGGCACGGCTTTTTGCGAATGAGGAGGAGCTTCCGCTGGCCTTTCCGGCCGATTTTGACGCATGGCCCGCGGAGAAGAAGCGGAGTTTTCTGCTCGACCGGCTGGACCGTCCCATCCGGGTGTGCGGCGTGGTGCCCAACGCGGGCGAGCCGGGCGGGGCCCCCTTCTGGGTGGAAGACGCCAACGGGGTGCTGTCCGTCCAGATAGTGGAGAAGGCCCAGGTGAATTTCGGGTCGGAAGAGCAGCAGCAAATCTGGAACTCCTCGACCCACTTCAACCCGGTGGACATCGTGTGCTGCACGAAGGACTGCGACGCCAAGCCCTACGACCTGAGAAAGTTCGTGGACCCCGACGCGGTGATCATCACCAAAAAATTCAAGGACGGTGAGGAGATCCGGGCGCTGGAGCTGCCGGGATTGTGGAACGGCAGCATGGCCCACTGGACCACGGTGTTCGTGGAAGTCCCACCCTATACCTTCAACCCCGTAAAATCGGTCTACGACCTCCTGCGGCCGGAACACCAGCCGGAAGGCTCGCCGGACACCCTGTCCGGCATTGAGTAGCGGCCGTTCCCGCACCGGCCGCGTGCCCGTAACCGTTCGTTACCGGGGTGCCGCTTGCACTGACCCGGGCTTTCCCATCCAGCCCCTTCGGGGTTTGGCGGTGATCCGTTTTTCCCTCGATTTTCCGCACCGCGCCGGTTTCCGAGTTCCGGAGTAGGAGGCCGCCAAAAGTACGGACGACTCCCCTCCCTTGGTGGGAGAGGATGGGGCAGGAGGGGTCATCAGTGCCCGAAAATGCAACACCCTCCCCTAGCCCCTCCCATCGCAGGGAGGGGGATTGGCGTTCGTTCCACTACTGATGGACCTTAATATCCTTTCGGGCAACAGCAATATCCTTTTGGGCAACAGCCCATTGACGCAAGACCGTCCCCGCTCCGTCATTCCCGCAACGCTTCCGGGCGGGAATCCGGTGTCTTTCGTTGTTGGCTGCGTCCGGTCTTTCGAATCAAGCGGGGAGGCCCGCTGCCGCTGCGGTTCCCGTGCGCCGCGAACCCCTCGTCAATTTTTCGACACATCCCGGCCGTCCCGGCGGGTGTGCGGGCCGCCTACCGGCCATTTTCACCCCCGGTTCCGGTCCAGGAGCGGACTCGGGATCGCCGGGCCTCACTCCGCTTTCCCCGTTGCGTCCAGAATGGCGATGATCTTTTCCAGTTTTTTGTTCTGCTCGGCCACGTCTTCGGCCGTCCGGTCGAGCAGTTCGCCCGCTTCGGGCTGCCCGGCCTGCCTCGCCCGTTCCGCCCACTGCCGGTAGGAGTTGGCGTGGTCCTCGTTGTGAGCGATCCAGTGGCTGGTGATTTTCCTCAGCTTTTCCAGCTCCGAAACCGTCTTCTCGCCGTGCTCGGCTTCGTGTTCGTGGCAGTGGTGGTGATCATGATGGTGGTGGTGATTGATGTCGTGCATTCCCCTTCTCCCATGTAATTGACCATAGCATACCAGTGTGATAGCTTCCCCCCTCAAAGGAGAGTTCCACATATGATACCTTACCCGAAAATAAACCCCGTTCTGGTCAAGATAGGTCCTCTGGAGGTGCGATGGTACGGGGTGATGTACGTTCTGGGCTTCATCGCCTCTTATTTCCTGCTCCAGAAACAGGAGCGGTCCAGGCAACTGGGCCTGGTGGGCACCGTGGCGCAAGACCTCATTTTCTACCTCGCAGTGGGGCTGATCGTCGGCGCGCGGCTCGGCTACATCCTGTTCTACGAGTATAACGATTTCGGCACCTATATCAGAAATCCGCTCGAAATCATAGCAACCTGGCACGGCGGCATGTCTTTCCACGGCGGGCTGATCGGGTGCGTGGTGGCGGGGCTGATTTTCGCCCGGCGCCGGAACCTCCCCTTCTGGGCCCTGGCGGACTGCACCATCGTGACCGCCCCCATCGGGCTGATGCTCGGGCGCATGGGAAACTTCATCAACGGCGAACTGCTGGGATTGCCCTCGAACGTCCCATGGGCGATGATCTTCCCGGCGGGCGGGCCGGTACCCAGGCACCCCACGCAGCTCTACGAAGCCTTCGCGGAAGGGGTGGTTCTTTTCGCCGTCCTGTGGATCCTGCGCAAGCGGCCTTTCCGGGACGGGACGATGGTGGTCTTTTTCCTGCTCTTTTACGGGATACTCCGGTTCATAATTGAATTCTTCAAGGAACCCGACCCGCAACTGGGATACATCCTGGGGTTGACCATGGGGCAGATACTGTGCCTGGGTATGATCGCCGCCTCCGGCCTCCTGGAGCTCTATCTGCGGAGGAAGGATTCGGGAACTTAGGGATTGGGGGATTGCCCCGGGAAAAGCAATGCTTTTATACGCGACGGCATAAATAATTGCGCAATGTAATTTCAGTGTGTACGTATCCGATTTGATGGGTTGCGCTTCCCACCCATCCTACATCGCTCGATTCGCAAATAATTTTGGCGTTGTGTATAATGCTTTTAATTCTTTAAATTCCTGAGTTCTTCAAATCCCAAATTTAACCCGTGAGGAACGGCATGACAGATTCGATTGCCAGCGAAGCCACACGACCGGACGCGCCTGCCGATCGCGGCGCTCTTTCCGTTTACGAGAGCAGGAAGAAGAGCGTAGAACAAGCGTTGCGGGCAATTCGAAGCGGGGGCCGCATTTTTATCGGGTCGGGGTGCAGCGAGCCCCAGTACCTGGCCCAGCATCTCGAAGACGTGATGCCCAACCTGGCCGGCCTCGAAATCCTGCACATCATGAGCGTGGGCAAAACCCGCTTCACCGAGGCCGGTTTCGACCAGTGCCGCCTGAAGTCCTTTTTCGTGGCCTCGGCAAGCCGCGAGGCGGTGGCCGAAGGACGGGCCGATTACACGCCGATCAACCTGGGCGATGTTCCGGGGCTGTTCCGGTCGGGCGCCATGCCCATTGACGTGGCCCTCATCCAGGTCTCGCCGCCCGACAGCCACGGCTTCTGCTCGTACGGGATCGCCGTGGATATCGTCAAATCGGCGGCCGAAAACGCAAAGTACGTGATCGCTCAGGTGAACCCGCAAATGCCCCGCACCCTCGGTGATTCCTTCATCCATGTCAGCCACATCGACGCCTTCGTGGAACACGAGGAACCGCTTCTCGAAGTGCCCCTGCCGCTCATGAACCCCATCGCCGTGGATATCGGCAGGCACGTGGCGGGCCTCGTGGAAGAC